>JAISKC010000055.1 GCA_031261345.1 Eubacteriales Family XIII. Incertae Sedis bacterium
TTGCGTGTCCCATTTCCCTTTAGATACAAGTCAAATATTAGCCTTACCGTTTTTGCCTCCTCGGGTACAATCACCAAATTCCCGTGGATATCTTTCGTGTATCCGAGAAATTGAGAATAGTTTAGTTTCAGATTTCCTTTCTTCATACTTGCTCGTATGCCCAATTTAATGTTTTCACTTTTCGAGAAACTCTCCTCCTCAGCAGCAGCGGCTAAGATTTCATATGTCAATGCTGGTGTTGTCATAGTGTTAATACCTCCTATTTCAAAATAGATTCCAACGTTTATTGATTTTAAAAACCGAATTTGTTTTATTATTTCTAACGCATCACGCCCAAATCGGCTGACTGATTTGACGATAATCAAATCTATTTTTCCTCTTTTGCAATTCCTTATCATTTCTTTATATCCATTCCTCTTTTCAACTCTGAGCCCCGAAGCCACATCTGAATAGACACCTGCGGATACCCATTCGGTATTTGAATTTATCAATTTTGTGTAATATTCTGTTTGCATTTTTAAACTTGAAAGCTGCTCTTGACCATTTTTACTCACACGACAATAAGCAGCGACTTTCAACAATCGCTGATCACCTTTTTCTGTTGCAACATTATTTAGATAATGATATTTCTTCACCACTTTATAATGATTATATGAATAATAAATAGAAAAGGATACATTTCAACAAAAATGTATCCTTTAACATGGAGCTACTGTCGGGAATTGAACCCGAGATGTCGCTTCGCTCCTCCTATGGGGCTCTGCCCCCTTTGGACGGGTGCTTCGCACCCTGACACCCCCGAAGCGGTATCGTTTGGCGGCGAACCGCCAAACTTAGATGAGGGGAAATGCTTTCCCCTCAAACACCCCTTTGTCTCGGGTTCAATTCCCTATTTCATATTCGATATATACAAAAAAGCGACAGGGGTCTCCTATCGCCTTTTTATGTTGTAACACCCTGAAAAAGATGCCATACACAAATAGGAAATCTTGGAGTATTTTTGGCTCAATCCTTTAACATAGAAATTGGCACTATATATACGCCATCTTTCTGCCTGTATGTAATACCAACTCCGACAATTACTACTAAACAGCGTGGTTCTCTACCACCCCTTTGTATTTTTCTATCTATGATGCGCTCTTTATAATTACTTTTATCCATTATTATTACACCATTTCCTATGTAAAATTATATTCAATTTATCATCAGTATAGCATACATCAATATCCTATTGCGTAAAAATCGAAATTTCTATTGCGTGAAAAACGAAAATTCTACTACGCATAATGCAAAAAAGATACACCCCATCTGTAGCAGTCTGAAATGTATCCTTTAACATGGAGCTACTGTCGGGAATTGAACCCGAGACCTCGTCCTTACCAAGGACGCGCTCTACCGACTGAGCTACAGCAGCATGCTTTTTCATTTGTTCTGCAGAAGAATCTATGATTCATGTAACTTTATTAGTTTAGTATAGGGCGAGCAGCTTTTCAACCTTTTTTTTCATACGGGTCAACGCGTTGTCTATGGACTTGGCGCTGCGGCCCAGCTCCTTTGCTATTGTCTGCGTGCTGTTTCCGTCAACGTAGAAGCCCCAAACACTGAGTTCGAAGTCGCTGAAGATTTTGTCCACATTGCCGCTTATATACGAGAGAAGCTCCGACAAAAGAACCATTTCCTCAGGATCCTCGTCCGCATAATAGTTGTCGGTAACATTGATTGACACTGACTCGTTGAGCGGATTGTGCTTCTTTCTGGCAGCCATCTTGACCGCGTTGATGATCTGCCGTCTGATGCAGATTTCCGCGAAAGTTCTGAAGGCGGCACCCGCTTCTATGTCGAAGTTTCTTATTGCGTAGAAAAGCCCTATCATGCCCTCCTGTATGACGTCATCCCTGTCGGCGCCGACCATGAAGTAGAGGTTGGCCTTGCTCTTCAGCGTGATGCGATATCGCTCATAAAGCTCTTCAATCGCCGCCTCATCGCCGCCTTTCGCAAGTATTACTAGCTTCTCGTCCGTGAGTCTATTCTCTGCCATAGGAGACCTCGCTTATCACAATTGCTGCGGCTATGCTCGCGTTCAGGGAATTGACCTTGCCACGCATAGCTATCGACACGAGAAAATCGCATTCATTCTTTACAATATGGGAAAGGCCCTTGCCCTCCGAGCCAACGACGATACCCACGCCGCCGGAGTAATTCTGCTCCCTGTAAGGTTCTCCAGCCATATCGAGACCATACATCCATACGCCCAAATCCTTTAGCTCCTTCATCGCGGCCACAAGATTTGTAACTCTCACTACCGGCAGGTGTGCTGCCGCGCCCGCTGAACTTTTCATGACGGTGGCGTTCACCGACGCCGCCCTGTTTTTGGGGATAATGACTCCGTGCACACCTGAAGCCTCCGCCGTTCTGATGATGGCACCGAGATTGTGAGGATCCTCAATGCCATCGAGCAATACTACGAAGGGAGACTCTCCGCTTTCTTCAGCGGCCTTGAGAAGATCGTCCAAATCCGCGTATTCAAATTCTTCTATGTAGGCAAGCACACCTTGATGGACGTTGCCATCGGACTGCCTATCCAGTACTTTTCTATCGACACTTTGAACTTTGATACCGGCATCTTTTGCCATGGCAAAGACCTTCTTGCCACTACCTTCAATGTTCTGTTGAATGAGAATCTTCTCGATTTTCGTGCCGGCCTTGATGGCCTCTATGACGGCGTTCCGACCGTAGATAATATTATTTTCCAAATTTATTTCCTTTTATATTCACAAAACGAAAACGAAATTCCGTTTTCCTCAAGGGGTTCGCCGCTATCAGCTTCGTAGAAATTTTCATCCTCATCAAGATTTGGGAAGAATGTGTCGGCCTCATGCACGCCAGAGATTTTAGTAACTAGGACTGCACTTGCATAGGGCAGCATTCCCGCATAGAGTTGTCCGCCTCCTATTACGAAGATCTTTGATTTATCATTTACCATAACATCATTACTGTCAAGCAGCGACAACGCTTTTTCAACGCTTTCCGCAAGATAGCAATCCTTTTTCTCGGCATCGGCTGCACTCATCGTTTTCGAAATTACTATATTTACTCGACCTGCGAGGCCCTTGCCATGAGACAAGGATTCCAAAGTCCGGCGCCCCATCAAGCAGACGCCGCCCAGCGTCTTTTCCCTGAAATATCGCAAATCCGAAGGCAAATGAACCAGCATACCGCCATCCTTGCCGATACCCCACTCCTCGTCAACAGCAACAATCATCTTTATATCAACCATCTAAAACCCCTCAGATTGCCGGAATTGGATTGCAACACACTGCACTCATGCTCGCCACGCTCACCATGCCGCAGTTCGACTGCCGCACTTCACTCGCCATCAAACCGCCACCTCAATATCCTTGACCTGCGGCCCCGTCCGATAGTCCTCAAACCACACATCGTCAGGTGTGAAGTCGTAAAAATCCTTCACCTCCTCGTTGATGAAAAACTTCGGAGCAGGATACTGCGGCCGCTCGATCAACTCCTCAATGATAGGCACGTGCCTGTCATAGATATGAGCATCAGAAATCACATGAACAAACTCCCCTGCCTCGAGCCCGCTGACCTGCGCAAACATATATACGAGCACCGCATACTGCATCACATTCCAACCGTTCGCCGCCAATATATCCTGCGACCTCTGATTGAGTATCGCATTCAGCTTTTTTCCAACCACGTTGAAAGTCATACTGTAGGCGCAGGGCTCAAGCCCCATCTCCGCCAAATCGGAAAAATTGTAAATATTCGTCATGATGCGCCGACTATACGGCGTGTTCGCAAGTTGCCAAAGCACGTTGTCAACCTGATCCATCTCCCCGCCGGGAAACTTGTATTTCACGCCGAGCTGGTAGCCATAAGCCTTGCCGATAGACCCCTCTTCATCTGCCCAACTATCCCAGATGTGGCTGGAGAGATCCTTGATATTGTTCGACTTCCTCTGCCAAATCCACAGAATTTCGTCAACCGCGAGCTTGAGTGAAACCGGCCTAAGCGTCAGAGCCGGAAATTCCTCCGAAAGATCGTACCTGTTGACCACACCAAAGCGCTTGATAGTATGCGCCGGAGTGCCATCCTCCCACTTAGGGCGCACAACCTGCCCCGCGGACGAAAACCCGTCTGAAATTATCTCACTGCACATATTTACAAATAAAGTGTCCGCCTTGCTCATTTTCTATTTCTCCTCAATTATCTCTATCGCCCGCTTCACGAACGCGTCGAGCTCCTCCGTCCTATCCGCCAGATAGTAGTGCCCCATCAGAGCCTCCATCGCCGTCGCGAGCCTGTAGTCCACGGGATCGGCATTTTTGGGAACAGTCTTCGGCTTCCTGTTCCGCGCCCTCTTTACCAGTAATTGGTCCTCACTTGAGAGGCTATCCAAAACCACGCGCATCACCTTTGCCTGCGCGCCCGCATTCACGTAACGAATCGAATATCTGTGGAGTTTGTCCGCCGCAGTCCGTCCGCTTTCGAGGCAGTAACGCCTGACATATACCTCATATATCGCATCGCCCATAAAGGCAAGCGCCGTAGTTCCCAAACTGTTACTGTTCAATCAACACCCTCAATTATTTTCCACTTTCCCGAAGCTTCCGATCGTCCAATTTTCCCTTCTGCCATATTACCACAAAGCCCGAGGCCATCACAATGATACCACCAGCGATTTGAACGGGTCCGATGTGTTCGCCCAAAAGAATCCAGCCGAAAATTGTCGTGGCGACAGGAAGCATGTTCGAGTAAACGGAGCACGGCGTCGGCCCGATTACATGGATAGCATTGACATAAATGACAAATCCTACCCCCTCGCTAATAGCACCGATGAACAGCAGGCCCGTCCATATAGAGAACGTCCACTGGTCTGGCGGCGGGCAGTTGTGAATGATGAACGGAAGCGAAAGAAGCGCCGTGCAAAACGTCTGATACATCGTCAGATCCAGAGGCTTGTAGGTGCGCGTCAGCCCCTTTGTCATGAAGTTGTAGATATTCCACGAAAACACCGCAGCGAAAATGAGCAGATATCCAATGGCCCCGCCGGAAAGGAAAGCGCTGATATCGCCGCCTATGACGAGAGCAACGCCAACGATGCTCGCCACAATTCCGAATATTATCATGAAATTCGCCTTGGTTTTGAACAGGAAATACTCAGTAATGACAGACACAGCCGGTATGAATGCCAAGACGATGGTGATAACGGACACGGGCAAGTGATCCATCGCCTCGTATTCGCAGGCGAAGTATATGAGCTCGCCGACGAGCGCACACAAAAACAACAGCGGAATGTCCTTCTTTCTGAGAAAGAACCTCCTATCCAAGATGGTTTTCAGAATCGAAATCATACAGAAGCCCAGAAGAAACTTCATGAATACGAGAGTGAGCGGCGAGAAGACCAGTAGAACCGACTTCGCGACGACATACTCATAGCCCCAGACCAATACGACCAGACTCATTGCAATGTACGAAAATTTTTTCGAATTGAGCAGACGATGCTGCATGTTATTACCTCGGGATCGTCCCCGTTATCTCTTTTCTTTGATGACCTGCACACCCTGCGGCGTGTCCTTTAACGTGATTCCTTTTTCCTTGAGAATGTCCCTGATTTCGTCGGCTCTGGCCCAGTCCTTGTTCTCCCGCGCCTTCGCTCTGTCCTCAATCAAGGCGGCTACCTCGGTATCCTCGCCCTCAGGCTCCACCTCCTCTTCTTTTTCAAGAAGGCCGAGCACATTTGCGAGCTCGGTGAGAAGCGCCAAAGCACCGGTGGCGTATTCCTTTGAAACGCCCTCGGTTATTCTCAAATTTATCTCGGAAATCAACTCAAAGATGGCGGCAATCGCGTCCGCCGTGTTGAGATCGTCATCCATTACGGCAATGAATTTGTCCTTGTACTTTTGAAGTTCTGTGAGCTTCAACTCATCCTCTGCTGAAGCAGGCACGTCCGATTTGGCAATCAGGTGCTCAAGGCTATCCTTCGCATTGTACATACGTTCAAGGCTGCTCAAAGAAGCCTCGAGCAAATCGTCGCTATAGTTGATAGGACTCCTGTAATGCCCCGAAAGCAGGAAAAGCCTGACGACCTCGCCGTCATATTTTTGAAGTATCTCCCTGACAGTGAAGAAATTGCCTTTGGATTTTGACATCTTCTCCTTGTCGATTGTGATATATCCGTTATGCATCCAGTAATTCGCAAAGGGCTTGCCACTCGCAGCCTCCGACTGTGCGATTTCGTTTTCATGGTGCGGAAAAACCAAGTCCTGACCACCGGCGTGAAGATCGATAGTCTCGTCCAAAAACCTTCTGGACATTGCACTGCACTCGATATGCCAACCTGGCCTACCCTTCCCCCAAGGAGAATCCCACGACAAATCCTCTCCTTCCTTTGACTTCTTCCAAAGTGCAAAGTCGAGCGGGTTTTTCTTTCTCTCATCAATGCCAATCCTTGCTCCGGACTTGAGCTCATCGAGATTTTGCCCCGAAAGTTTGCCGTAGTGCTCAAAGCTATCCGTATCAAAATAGACATCGCCATCAATTTCGTAGGCATTGCCCTTTTCGATTAGCGTGGATACCAAATCTATTATCGCATCGATATTCTCCGAAACCTTAGGATGATGTGTGGCCTTTCTGACGTTCAGAGACTTGGCATCCTTGAAATACTCGCCAATGTATTTTTCACTGAGCTCGCTTGAATGAATCCCCTCCTCAGCGGCTCTACTTATGATCTTGTCATCGACATCCGTGAAATTTTGAACGAAATTCACCTTCTCACCGCGGTATTCCAAATACCGCCTCAGCGTATCGAAGACGACAAAAGGTCTGGCATTGCCAAGATGAAAATAATTGTAAACAGTCGGACCGCAAACATAGATGTTGAATTCACCTTCCCTGATGGGCTTGAGTTCCTCTTTGCTTCTCGTCATCGTATTGTAAATTTTCATATAAACCTGTCCCGCACCGCTTGCAAAAATTTCATCCTATTACTCTTCAAATTACTTGAATAAAAAAGAGTAGCAGACCTGATGTCCGCCACTCCATGATACTACATGCTGCCTGTTATTTCAAATCCAAATAGCTCCTATAGCACCTATAGCCAACCGAGCGGATTTGAATAAACCCCATTCACGCGAACTTCGAAATGCACATGATTGCCCGTCGCCCAACCCGTGGCTCCAACAGCACCGATCGCTTGACCCTTGCCTACAACCTGCCCTGGGCTGACTGAAATCGAACTGCAGTGTGCATAATACGTCTCAATTCCGCCACCATGAGATATTTTGATAAGATTTCCATATCCACCCGACCAACCGGCGAATGTAACAGTTCCGCCGTCTGCCGCCATGATTGTAGTCCCATACGGTGCCAAAAGATCCAGACCCTTGTGGTCAGCACCGACACCCCTCGACAGATTCCAAATGCCAAGTGGGCTACTCATACTTCCGCTTCCGCCCACGATTGCACCGCTCCATGAACCGCCCGGCGCATATTTCGCCTTCGTGCCAACGCTCACGACCCTAGATATAGGCTCCGTGATAGTAACCGAACTCAGCTCCGTTGCACTTTGAAGCACGCCGTTAATCCTCACCTCGTCCTGAACGACCTCCCTTTCTCCATTCACACCGTCAGTCTTCGTCTTCGTCTGGCCGACAAATAGCTCATCGGTCTTTTCTTCGACTGTTTCAAACGGAATGGCAACGCGAACAGTGGCCTGCCCTGTCGTCTCGTAATGAACATAAGGCTTTGCCGCCGCCACCTTGACCTGATCGCCAACGTGTATATTGTCTTCCGCAAGTCCCGGGTTTGTTTCCTTCAATTCATCATCATCAACGGCAAATTTCTCAGCAATTCCCGAAACGGTATCGCCACTGACGACCTCGTATGTTTTTTCTTCAATCCCACCCGTGAGAATGTAGTCGAGTGCAGATGCGGCCTGAGTAATGTCTTCCAGTTCCGTGTCAACGCTCTCGATGCCGATGGTTTCTTGGAATTTTCCGCTCCAACCTTCTTCACCGCTCTTAAATTTCTTCGCAATGTCCTTGATGACGCTATTTGCATCTTTCTTCGTCCCGACCGTTACGATTGGCTCGCCTTCAACGGTGATGTTATATGCAACAGCCTTGACCGCATCGTTCTCGGTCAGTGCTTCAATCAAGGCTTCCTCATCGACCTTGTCTTCCGCTGCCGGTTTTGCAACATACTCCGCAGACAATGCGACCTTCGTGTCCTCAATTATTATCTCCGTATTGCTGTTGTCCTGAGAAAGCGTGCTCTTCGCTTCCTCGACCAATGCCGAGTATTCTGCCTCGTTTGACACATAGCCGATGACTTTGCCGTTCACCTGAACGCCGATGACCTGCGAGCCGAGGAATACGATAGCAAACAATATTGCAATAGCGCCTCCCGCCGTGGCGGAGGAAAGCACTATAACGGTACGCTTTTCGAGTGAGACCAGCTTGTCCTTGACAAAGACAAACAAATCAAACGCCTTTGCATAAGCAAATTTGCATTTCTCAGTAACAAGAACGACCTTGCCCCGATAATCCGTATTGCCCAGGGTGTATATGATCCTTGCCGACAATCTATATACCGCATAGCCAAATCTTGCGGCTACCTCCTTGACGCGCTGCGCCATGCCTCTGTAGTCAGCAGTCCTGACCACAAATAAAAAAGACGCCAGAAATGCTCTCAGCACTGCGCCCACTACTCTTATCTTCGATTTTGATGCTGTTATCAGTTTTGAAATCATGTCTCTGTTACCACCCTTTGACGTATTTCTCACGCTTAACCATACATATGCATATTTCATGCAACAACGAAAGATTACAGAAATATTACAGGGTGGTCAACAAACTTTACAAAAAGTTCACATAAACTTCACACAACATAAACAAAACCAAAACCCGCACAATCATTGAAATTCCAACACAACACGGACTTTTTTGCAGTCAACCACACAGGTGTCAAGACATTGTATACAATCAAAGTGTGTGAAATCACCTATTTCCTTTACCATAATAATTCTCCCAATCCAATCTTCAAATAAATTCATTTACTACCATATATTACCATGTCATAGACAGGTGTCAACCATTATTTTGAAATAATTAAAATTTATTCATTGAAAATTACTGGTTTGAGCCCCAAAGACCCAAATCTCGAGTAAGTGGCTCGTATTCACAAAAAAACGCTACTTTTCCGTGAATATCACCTATCTACTCGAGATCTAAGCCCTTTGCGAGAATATTTCTCGAGTAAACGCCCCATATTCACAGATTACACAATAGAAACGTCCCTTTGTGAGGTTCGGCGTGCTTTGCGACGTCTTTGCAACGCCAAAAGCAAATTTGTAGTATTGTATATACCCCAAAACAGATAAAATGCAATGAATACAATCCAGAATCCAATTGAAATAGGACTGGGGCTCGCGAATTCTGAATAAAGTTCTAGACGCAGAATATTGCATATACCCAAAATGATAAAAACCGCACAGAGAGGAAGTTGCTTGCCAAACCCCGCCACAAGCCAATCGTAGTGCAATTCAGCATATCTAGACTTCAATGATGCGTTCGGCTCGTCGCCCCTAACAGATATTGAAAATTCGCATATAGCCGGCTCCTTGCATAATCGAAGCCATCCGCTTCTCCCCAAAAATTCCCTGAATCGCCCTGCTTCCACAGAACCGGAATTCGAATAATCCACAGTATAGGTATACTGCTGCTCCGGATGTTCAACAAAATCATACCGCCAAAATTGAGACCGATAAGTCAAATTCAGTCCGTTTAGAGACATTTCATTCAGCCATCGCTCCTCCTGCTCAAATGTCCAAAATACCTTACGATACGAAGTCCGAAGTGATTCACTCATAATATTTCACCAAAACAAATAGCGACGACGGATTACTATATATATTGCTATGCCTAAAAATACTATACATAAAGCCCCGATGACCCACAATAGCTTGACCCCGAATTTGTCGAGGTTTTCGTCAGTCAGCAGATATTTTGCCGGCTCGTCGAGGGTGAGCAACTCGCTTGGCTTCGCATTCAACTTTTCATATTGATCTTTTGCCTCATTCCATATATAAAGATATTTTCGTTCCTGAGACATTTTCGGAGGCGTGAGCGTCACCTTTCCCGGCAAATTCTCGCCTTCATTCAAAAGAAAGCTGACCCCTTCGCCCTCTTTTTTGAAACTGATTTGCGTATTCAGCTCATTTTCGTAATTGGAAATGTCCGTGCCTGCGATGGACACCAAGTACTCCTCTGCCTCGACCAGTAATGTTGACCGTGCCAGCCCGAGCACTTTCAAGACAGGGCTTGTAATAACAGGGCAGTCTGTTTGAGACACGTAGATAATGCCATCGCCCTGCTCGATTTGGTTAATAATGTTTATTTCTGCCTCGCTCAGTGCTGGCTTAGGAGCGTCAGCCGATGCTACCTGTGGTGTTGCCACACTTCTGCCACTGGTCGCACTCGTCTGGTTCACGATGACAGAAACAGCGGCGGTCATCTCTCCATTCGAAACGATGATAGACGTGTTTCCCGTCCTAAGCCCCTTCACGGTTCCATCACTATAGACCTCAGCAACACTTGGGTCAAGGGCGCGAAAACTTATCTCCTGCACAGCGTCAACAGGGGAAACTGCCACCGCAATTTGAAATGTTTCACTCGGCTTCAACACAAGAGATTCCCTATTCAAATTGATGGAGACAGTCTTTGCACCAGTCACCGTGATAGTAATACTCTTGGTGATTTTCTCAGCCGTAAGTTCAATTGTAGTCTCACCCCGAGAAACTCCCTTGATTTGCCCCTTTGCACTTACGGTAGCAACATCCACATTACTCGATTTGTAAGAAACGGTCTGATTGGTAGCATCAACAGGAAGGACAGTCACCTCAAGGTCAACAGTCTCGCCAATATTGATATGGCTCTTATACTCGCCCAACTCAATGCCGGTTGCGACAACCTCCTTGTTTTCGGTCATTCCGGCCTTCGAGCCGGAATCTAGCCCGTCCTCTTCGGCAACAACGGATGTCACAGACAAAGCAAACACCAATACAACCACCAAAACCACACTTGAAAATCTCACAATCATGCCTACCCCCTCACAAGCAGCCCAAGCGATTCAAGCACATAATTAAAATATGTGACCTTGTCGTATTGAATCCTTGTCTCCACTGCCATACCATTCGAAATATTCACTTTATGCCCATCCTTGCTGACAAGATAATCAGAATCAGGTTCAATGATGGCCTTGAAATAAGGCTGTGCATTATCCGCTGTCTCACCGCCCTGTGGCATAGTGATATCGCTATCAATCTTCACGACTTTACCTCCTATTGTTCCGTAGATATTTTGTGCCAGCCCTGCCACAGCGATATCGACGGTATCGCCTTTCTCGATCCTAGAAGCATCGGCTGCCAAGACATAAGCTTCCACTTTATATTTATCATTTTCCGAGCCAATACTCGCAATAGGCGAGGCCGTTTGCACGACCATACCAACCTTGTAATCACTAAGCATATGAACAACACCGGACTCATTCGCCAAAATAGCATAGTCGGCCTGTCCCGACTCTACCGCAGAGAGCTGTGCATCGATAGCACCGATTTGAGACTGAGCCTGAAGAATCTGCTCCTCGGCTGTGCGAATAGTGGAATAGTAAAGCTCGGAAATCTTGCCTTGATTCTTCGCGATTTCGACATCAATTTGCTCGTCCGTATAGCCATAAGACTTCATGCTGGCAATATCCGGCTTCTGCTGAGCTGTCTGGCTCTTGTAAAGTTCAAACTGCGAGTAATATAGGTTGTCATCAGCATCAGATGGACTAAACAAGTTCCTGTCCTCCTGCACAGACTGCACAAGTTTGTTGTATTGCTCAACCTGCTGCTCATAAATATGCCGTTGCTCAGAAAGCTGCTTATCCTGCAAATCTAACTCTGAACTCTTGACGGTAAAAAGCACCTCGCCTTTCTCCACAATATCCCCCTCGGAAATATCCACTGAAACAAGCTCACCTGTATAAGGCGACATCACATAGTTCTTGTTGACGCTCTGCACATTTCCCGAAGACTTGATGATATACATCTTTGGTATATGTATACTCCAAACAATCACCCCTGCAATAAGCACCAAAATCACAAGCAAGATGATATAGCCGAAGACCGGCAAAGTCTTCTCATATAGCAAAACGCTATCCTTCAAATTATCTAAAGTCTTAATTCTTTTCATGAACTCACCTTTTCTTTCTCTTTTGCAAAGCTGACTCGTCAGTGAATATAGTAAAAATACCAAATATCATGCCTGTGACTATACCCTGTTTTATTGATCCGGCTTGTATGTCAAAAAATAGTATTGGCACGAGAATGCATAAGAGTCCGATGATGGTAAACAATCTTGGATGCCTTTTCCTCTTTTCATAGCACCATGCTTGCAGTTTCTGAAATCCGAAAGTATATCCAACCAATGAATTGATAACAGCACCAAATATGAAAACTGCAATCAACATAGCTACAGCAACAGCAAGTGCAAATATCACATATGGTTTCAAAGAATCAATCATTACAATTTCCGCCTTTCCAATAAATCAACTCAACTTCGGAATAAATATATCCGCTGTCATCGTGCCATCTTCCTCATTTGAGTCTACAAATACTGTATATGTTTCGTTTGAAAGCGGTATTTCCTCCTCGTAGCCAACCAAATGCAATTTGTCATAAGCAAACTTCATATTCTCCTCCTCACCAACAAATCTTGTGTAAAGGCAGTCCGAGACACGTAGAACACTTTCCATCATGTATGGCGAGTCCACATGATGAATGAATGCGTTAGCCTGTCTAATAAATGTGATAGTCATCTGCGGCCCACCATTATCATTCACTTTTACATCCGTCTTCTGTATCAAAGGTCCAACGGGTTGTGCCCCTTTTTGCTTGATGTGTAAGTCCATCCGCTCAATCAAAATCTGAAATTTTGTAAGCTGCTCAAAATCTTCCTCCTTCGAAAGTTCAAGCAACAAAGCGTTTTCCAGTTTTAATGTTTTAGAATGATGTACATTTATTGAATTGACCATCTGCATCCTCCTTTTCTGCTAATAAAATTGCAATACATATAACGTCATTACACATCACAAATTTTCTTTATTTTATTTTCAATCGAAAAAACTAAATTTCTGTAATTCTCAAAAATCATGTATGGCCAATCCCTCTTAAACAGTTTAATCTTGTGGCCAGATGCATCAATCGTCCCATATTTTTTCTTTGTTCCTATTAACCAATATAAATCAAAATTGTTCTGCATTTTAGTTGAAACAGAATTTTTCACATGTCCCATATTATGAAGAGCATAAGCCGCCATGTTGGTTTTCTTTATATCGCCTGTAATCATTCCATAATACATATACATTTTCACTAGCTCTATCTCATCTCTACCAAAGTAGAACCTATCAAGGGTGAAGGCCTTTACATATTCATGCTCTATATATTTTTCTGTCTCAGGTGAAAGAATATCATTGTTCACACAAGTCATAGTGATAATATATTTCCAAGTCTGTAAAATAAGAAATTCAGAATGATTGGGTGGATTCTGTTCTTCCGTAAAGCATTTAAATCTTAGGACTTCATCTCTTGTAATGTTATCAAATAGAATTCTATAATTTGCATAGTAAAGAAATCCTTTTTCATTCTCCAAATTTTTGATTACGGTCAACTGTCCATGCATTGGTTGGTTTATTATTGAATAGATAAAGAAAACGCACATTCCAATTACAGAAGATGCCAATAAAATATAGAATTCATAATTATAGAAAGCAACGATAAAAATCGTAAACAATGCAATCTCCACAGTGAAAACCTCAATTTCAATTGACTTTACATCTTGAAAATGTGATTTACTTGTCGAATTTAATTCATATTTTGGAGGAAATATCAAAGATGCTACTAAAAAAGGATCTAGCATAATTTTGGACTTGTTTTTCCCATCACAGAAAAAGATTATTGGATATAGGATTATTGGCATTGCATCATAGCCACTCAGCTTCCATTCAAAATGCTTCAAAATGCTTCCGAATGAACTCACAAACCAGAAAATCGGAATGAAAAATATGAATGATTGAATGATAATTGCCATTTGTTTTAACAAAGGTGTCCCGAGTGAAATATTCACCAATGAAAATATAGTACCTGCTATCACACCAATCAGTATGCATAATGGAGTAATACTACTTGTTTTCATAACTAGAACCTTCACAGAGAGAGCACATATTTTCCTCGATTATTTCACTCATCTTTGCTCTCCTTTCTCCAAGCGACCAAGCTATAACGGATTATTGATATGCGTTTGCAACCGCATTGTCAAACAATTGTGAAACACGAATATCGGATTGCTTCGCTCTCAATAATATTAGTTTACAGCCCGAGACAAAGTGCTATTGCTGCTTTTATGCCTCTGACATCAATACACCTTTTAGTTTCGATGTTTTGAATGATGTATTACGATTATCCTTGTGTATCATCCTTTTTTGTAATTGCAAAAGGAACAATAATTGAAACAAATATCCCTAAGATAAACATACTATGATCATCATTAACAAATAAACAGTTCAATATTGTTACCGTAACCAAAACGGAAAATACCGGAATTCGAATAAACCATTTCTTCTTCATTTGTTCCTCCTCGTATTCACAATTTATTATTTAGTACATTTCCTCTATTCGGGATGGAATTTAAGCACTCCATCTCGTTTGAATTTAATGATCGCAAGAGTTCGCAATTACTATCTGTCATCACCTTTCTGTGACTTGTGGCAATATATGTAATAGGCCCAAGTTATGGTTGAAAGAATAGTCGTAACTATGCTAACAAGAAAGACTGACAATAAACGACTATGATCCCCCGTGGCAATATCAATAATATGCCATCCAACAGGACCAAGTGTGACCAACGACATTGCAATCGGAGTGAAGATAGTGAAATCTTTTTCATGATTTGGCATTCTCTTTTTCATGCTACGATTACCCAAAAGAACAACACACTGACAAAATCAGAAACGGGTTGTTGCATTAGTATGCATGTTAATATTAGTAGCATCATTAAAATTTCGATTGACATTCCTGCCAACATTATCTTTTTCATTTGTTCCAACCCCAACAAATTATTTGATGTTATATATTCTATTTGTCTCAGAATCAACATTCTTATAATATTAACGAACTGCCATCAAAGAGATCAATGATAAATAAAATCGAAAGAATCGTGATAACAATAGCCTTCAATGCAAATTGAGTCCTAAGTGGTACAACTGCACTTGGCAAATTGCACATAGAACATATTGACATCAAAATTATGAATATACTGCATCGAGTGACAATGCTAGCTATATTGGTCGAAAATTTGCCAGTTCCAAGTATAAGAATTACTATAGCAATAATACACATGGCAATTATTAAAAGATTAAGCATTCTCTTCCTTGCAAACTTTACAATTTTCGTTCGATACTTATCCATTTTACTCTCCAATTTCCTTATGTATTCCCAAGTGCATTTGTAGCTATAACAAATACACTTGGGTTACTCACGTCAAACAATTAGACAATGTTTTTCGCTGTAGCTGTCATAAACAATAACGATTGATTAATAATTATCCCAAACATCCCACAAGGCCATGGCTAGTCCATTACGTTGTCCCATTGTAACACCACTATTATTTCCATTCATCTTGATTAATGTGCTAATTACAGCACTACTCGCTGCGCCATGAAGTACAGACAAACCCAAACCGACATAGGGAACCAACCCAATCAAAAAGTTTTTTACAAGAGTCGATAAAGACGATTGTTTTTGGGACAACCCAATGATAAGTTTGGCAATCTCATTACCAGTATACTTTACTTTCTTGTAAGTTCCATACCATTGACTGCTAGTGCTCAATACAGTTGCTCCGCCCTCGGTATAAGTCATCTCATCTTCTGTCATAGCCACGCAATTGCGAGGCATTACTAATGTTCCATTATATTCCATGATGATTCTCCTTTCGTTGAATATCAATATTCTAAGCGTTTGCAACCACTCGTTTTATCTGTAATAATAATACTGTTGTCTCGGCGTATTGTTTGATGCACTATCGCCGACTCAACCGCTGATTGCGTCCGTGTGGTGTTCTCACCTTGCGGACGCTTTTATTGTTTTCGCCATCTTTGCTCTCCTTTCTCCAAGCGACCAAGCAATAACTTATTATTGATATGCGTTTGCAACCACATTGTCAAACTTTTTCAATCACGAGCACTGGATTGCTTCGCGCCTGTGCCTTTAGGGTATCGCTCGCAACGGCACCACTTTAACGTCCGAGCCGAAGTGCTATTGCCGCTTTTATGCCTTCACTCAATCCAACTCCAAGGCTTTTAAGTATAATGCATATCCTCGTCTTCAGCGGGATTTTCATCTTGAGATCTTTGTCCATTTTCTTCCTCCTCTATCACAAAATTGCCTTGCTGCATTTCCCACAGCTTGTAGTACATACCCTCGTTTGCGAGCAGCTTTTCGTGACTGCCCTGCTCTACCACTTCGCCCTTGTCGAGTACAATGATTTCGTCGCAGTTTTTGATTGTGCTCAACCTGTGGGCTATGATGAGCATCGTCTTCTTTCTGAACTTGTTGTATATCATGTCGAAGATGATATTTTCTGTGCCGAAGTCGAGGTTGCTTGTACTCTCGTCCAAGATGTAGAAGTCGTTTGCCTTGAGAAAAGCCCTTGCCAATGCTATTCTTTGACGTTCACCTCCGCTGAGTCCTTTCCCCGATTCCTCAAGGAATGTGTGATACTGCATAGGAAGTCTTCGTATGAAGTCATGGGCGTCCGCCGCCTTTGCAGCCTCCTTCACCTCATCGAGCGTCGAGTTCATCTTCGTTACACGGATATTGTCAAATATACTCTTTGAAAACAGCTCGATACTTTGCGGTACATATGATATGCCACGCCGCAGCGACTCATTGCTATATTCTTCTATGTCGGTTCCACCTGTCAGTATTTCACCTTCTTCCGGCTCGTAGTATTTGAGTAATAGTTTAGCAATCGTAGACTTTCCGCTACCACTTGCTCCGACCAATGCGACCTTCTTTCCCTGTGGTATTGAAAACGATACATTATTGAGTGCAGGTTTTCTGTTTCCGTATCTGAATGTTACATCCTTGAACACAACATCGCCTTGCAATCCCTCAAACTCCTGATACTCCGTTTCGTCCTCTTGTTCTTTCTCATAGTCAAGTATCTCAGCCACGCGCTTCATGGATATCTGCGCTTCCTGTATTTGAAGTTGCAAGCCGACAAGCCGCTGCACAGGATCCATAAAGTAGCCGGCGAGCGTCATAAAGGCCATGAGTGTTCCGAGGGTGATATCATTACCTATTACTTGAAGCACGCCAAAGTACATCAGCACTAGATTTCCAATTGTACCGACACCGCCAGAGATTGCACCTTGCACATTTGAAAGCATCCCCTCGCGAAAAGCTATACGCAATGAGCGGATATATTCTCGCTCTATATTTTCGAGCTCAACTTCCTCATTGGCATTACCCTTGATGGTTTCTACGCCATTCAAGCCCTCAATGATTTCGGAATTGAGGATAGAGGCTTGTTGCATCTGTTCAATGTTCAACTTCTTGTATGGTTGTTTGAAACAAAAGACGAGGATGATATTTATCACAGTGAGCAGTGCAATAATACCAAACAACTGCATATCCATCTTGAACAGGATAACAGCAGTAATGAGTGCCATGGACACATCCATAATGAGGGTGAGTGCGATATTTGTGAAAATATCCTTTATGGTAAATGCGTCTGAAAACCTAGTGACGATATCTCCAGTTCTGCGCGTTGCAAAAAACCGCATTGGCAGACTGTAAATATGTTTGAAATACCCGAGCATGAGCGGTATATCTATTCGTTGCGACAAAAATAGCATTATCCAACTGCGTACAAAATCTATGACAATCTGTGTGAGAGCAATAGCCGCAAAGATGATGAGAACGGCAACCAAAAGCCCCTTGAGCTTGTAAGGCAGTATCTCGTCCATGATGATTTTGTTGAACAGTGATGAAACAATGCCTAGTGCAGTCATCAGTAGCGATGCTATGATAGCAAAGGCAAACAACTTCTTCTGGGGCAATAGCAGTTTCAGGAAACGGTCGAAAACTTTCTCACCCTTGACCTTGCCCTTTTCAAATCTGTTGTCAGGCTTGAGTATGAGCAGGTTGCCAGTGAAAGTCTTGTAGAATTCGTCTATAGTGACCCGCTCCAAATCCTTGGCAGGGTCTCCGATGATCAAATGCGTCTTGCCAATTTTGAAAACGACTACAAAATGGCTCAGACCTTCTTTGGTGATAATGTTGGCTATACATGGGCGAGTGTATTCACTCAGAAATCCTTCACGGTCTACTTTGACAGCCTGCGAGACAAATCCCAGCTCATCTGCACACTTTGAGAGACCAATGAGATTTGTACCCTTGATGTCCGTCCCCATCATGTCGCGAAGTTTCGTGATGGTCGTTTCCTTCTTGTAGTGAAGGCAGACCATAGCAAGACACGCCGCAGCGCAGTCCGTGATGTCGTGTTGTTTTACAAAAGTGTAGCGCATTCTTTCAATGCTCCATGCCACGGATAACAAGTTAATATCACTCATTATCATTTTTGTTCATTCAAGTAACTATATATACTCAATTATATGCTTTACAATATCTTCACAATGATTAGAATTTGTCTGCGGTTTTTTATTGCTTTTTGTTGGTTTTTGTCCCAAAATGTAATCACAGTAAAAAATTCAATAGGTAGCCACTGATTAGTTCATTGGAGAATTGGTATGAATGAAAATGATGATAGGGAACTGAAAGTCTTGCTAGTTGAGGACGACCCGACTGATTGCACAGCATTTTCCACATATGTCGATTTAGTGGAAGATGTTTATCTAATTGGAATCACGAACAATACCGCGAGGGCTCTGGAATATGCGCAGGATTCCCTGCCTGATGCAATCATACTTGACTTGGAACTGCATCTGGGCGGAGGGAGCGGATTAACGTTCTTAAAAGATTTACATGAATTGAACCTCGCGGTCTTTCCATATGTTTTGATAACCACCAACAACACGAGTCAAATCACATATGACTTGGCTAGGCAGTTGGGTGCAGACTATATCATGTCGAAACATCAGGAAGGATACTCAGCTGAGTCTGTAATTGAATTTTTACGTTCAATTAAATCTGGGCTTCACGGCAAATTACGTCAAGCCGGTATTGCCAATGAGCTGTTGACCAATGAATCGGTAGAGGAATTATCACGCAGAATCCGAAAGAGGATCAATGCCGAACTCGATTTGATAGGAATTAGCCCGAAATTGGTTGGCAGGGAGTATTTAATCGACGCCATTCAAATTACTATAAATCAACCTGAGCACTATGTATGTAATATTATAGCCCAAAGACACAGGAAGTCGGAGAGTACTGTCGAACGTAGTATGCAACATGCCATCAACTCTACATGGAATAAGGCGGATATTGATATTCTGAAAAAACATTACACTGCTGCAATCCACCACAAGAAAGGTACACCAACAATCACCGAATTCATCTACTACTATGCACGCAAGATAAAAGATGGGTGATAACGCAACCTATCTCTGTCAAGAAAACGGGTTGCGTTAAACATTCGCGAGACTAGTGCCCAAACCATCTGAGAAACCATACCAGCATAATTTTCACCTCCTTTATAATTCCGTTAAAACTAGGATATTAGAAAGGTCAGATGTCTCCGATTAGTCGCTATTAGGTATTTATTATTGCTTTTTGTTGGTTTCCATTGGTTTATGCAAGTTATTTGTAAATTATGTTAGGATTTGCTCAATATGATTATTGCAATGGTTGTATGTATAAAATATTTCACTATAATTTTCTTCAGTATTTTTTTGTATGTGAAAATATTGAACTATGGAAAGGTAACTTTTATAAAAATTCTATGTTCGGTTATCTTTTCGATCGCGTTAGCTTTTCTGATGTTTATATTACGAGAATCACTTCCGATAGCAAGCATTGTAATAATGATTGCGCTATTGGGATTGTTTATGACGACATTGACAAAAACAAAATTAAATATCTCAATAACGGCTACAATTATCTCAACAGGAATGAGTTATGCAATTCTCACTTTATCTGCAGTTATATCAATTTTCTTGTATGTTCATTTTTTGCAATCTATCATAAGTGAAAAATATGCTGAATTGTTTTTTTCCATATCAACTTTTTTCATTGAGGGATTGCTCGCAAATATACCATTCAGATTTAGTAGATTGAAACGAGGCTTCACTTTTCTGAATAAAAGAGGTGCAGGAAGCTTAGGCATATTTATTGGTACTATTTTATTGTGCTGTGCTATTATCCTAGGTCAACCTACGGGTGAAGAAAGTAGCTTAATAGTAATAATGTCTGCATTGGGAATCCTAATATGTTTGGTAGGCATTATATCTTTCTGGAGAAGCGGCATAAAAAAATCATACCTTGAATACTTACAAGCACAAGAGTTAGAGGAGCTTAGAGCCCAGATTGCTGAGAAAGAAGAGCAAATCGAAGAGCTCATGAAGCACAACGAGCAACTATCAAGCATTATTCACAGAGATAACAAACTCATCCCCGCGATGGAGCTTGCAGTTAGAGAATGCATATCATCCTCCGAGCAAAATAGTGAGCAAGCTATAAAGCGAACGGCAATACTTGCACAGCTTGCAGATGAAACAGCCGAGCGTTCCGGCCTTATATCCACCTACCAAATCAATAATAAAAAATTGCCATCGACCAAGGTCTTCGAAATTGACAATCTACTGAGATACCTTCAGAACAAAGCCGCCGAAGAACAAGTCATGTTTGATTTGATTATAGCCTGCGATGTGAAATACATGACCACCGAATTACTTGACCAATCCAAAATGCGAACTATTTTGGCAGACTTAATTGAAAATGCAATCATTGCAGTCAGAACGTGCAAGTATAAGAGTATTCTCGTATCCATAGTGTTAATTGAAGGGTTCTATACAATAAGTATTGAGGATAGTGGTGTTGATTTTCAGATAGAGACGCTATGCAATCTCGGGTTGGAAAAAGCCACAACTCATGCTGATGACGGGGGGAGTGGCATAGGACTATTTTCGACATTTGAAATTATGAAGCTGCTAAACGCAAGCCTCATAATAAATGAAAATAAAAAAATCAAACATTCATTCACAAAGAAAATCACGATCAGATTTGACGGCAAAAGTGAGTATATTGTCAACACCAAAAGAGTAGCTGAAATCGCAAATGCAGCTCAGCGATCCGATATGATTCTGAACGATATTCTACAGTAATCTTGCAGTTTTTCAGTCCAACCGGAACTGTGAAACCACCGGTTGACGTCCCTTATGGTTTAATTGAGTGTAAAGGTATGACGTGAATCCCATCGGCCCTTGTGAAAGCTTTGTTTCCGAGCCCCGTTATGATTGCGAGACACCCGGGATTTCCCATTTTCTCGGTATCAATAGTCTTTGAAAACCTTAGCAATGTGTCTGCTGCCGCATCAATAACTTGTGCTGTATCTCCAAGTTTCACCTCGAAGGCACCCCAACGCCCATCATTTCCAAGATATATTTGATCAACTTCGAGACCTTTGGAGTCGTGATATTGCAAGATTTCACCGCCAAGTATTGAAGCATATGCAGACATATTATGAAATACAAGCGACTCAAACAAAAATCCTAAGTACCTCAAATCAGTCTTCAACTGTTCGTGTGTTGCCCCGAGCAAAGCACACGCCAAAGACGGTTCACAATAATGCAGTTTTGCAGCTTTCCTAATGGAATAGCGAGCCCTTAGATGTGGCATCCAACTTGCCTGCCTTTCGAAAACTCCTATTCTCTCCAAAGCACCAAGATATTCCGAAACTGTCGAAGCCTTGGGCTCTCTGTCAAGAAATGAGGCCGCCTGCAAAGCCATCGAATCCTTCGTTGCATATGTCGCAACATTCTTTGCGAGAACATTCATTAAGGCTCTGACTCCAATTGGATCCCTTTGTATGTCATCAACCTCTGAAATATCTACATTCACAATCTGATCTATATAACCTTGGATATTCATTTGAGCATCTTCCGTTGGATCCCCATAAAATCCTGGCCAGTATCCATGCCTTATTTCGTCAATTACATCATCAATAGTCTTTGCCTTATAAACACGAGGAGATATTTTATTCCCTCCAACAATTCCAGAAAGCGATATGGGATTTTCAATCGCATTTTCGTGTTGCTGAATCTCAAATATTGACAGCGTTCGCATTTTCCGCGACAAAATTCTTCCGGCTCCGCTGTGTAGTGTGGAGCTTTTCTTGGGAGTAGATGAACCTGTCAGCAAAAACTGTCCCTTATCCTGCCTCTCATCAATCTCATGGCGTACTAGATTCCAAATTTTCGGATATACCTGCCACTCATCAATAAGTCGAGGGGTTTCGCCCACGAGCAAGAGTTTTGGTGCTGTTTCAATATACAATATTGCATCATCATCTATGTCCAAGCTAATGCTGCTTTTCGCTATTCTTTTCGTAGAGCTCGTCTTGCCACAGGCTTTTGGTCCCTTGACCAATACACCCCCGCTAATCCTAAGGCTCTCCTCCAAAACATCATCTATCATTCGTGATATGTACATTAAATTTATCCTCCCTCATGTGTTATATTATCTCATTGTAGCACACAAGGGAAGAAATAGTACTTTTCCAAGGGAAGAAAAAGTACTTTTTTAAGGGAAGAAATATTCTCTCTTACAGCAGCGTCCGCAGGGGGATACTCGGGTTTGAGCCTTCTTCGGCTATCAGTTTGCGAGCCTTTTCTATGGCTTCTTCCGCCGTGATTTCCACCCTGTCCTGCTCTCTTCTGAGCTTGTATTCCACTATGCCCTCTGAGGCCCTCTTGCCCACGGTGATTCTGATAGGTATGCCTATGACGTCGGCGTCCTTGAACTTGACTCCGGCGCGCTCATCCCTGTCGTCCAAAAGGACTTCCGTGCCCGTGCTGAGAAGGTCTGTATAGATCTTTTCAGCGAGGGCCGCCTGTTCCTCGTCCGAGTTTTTCACTATCGTGATGATGACGTGATATGGAGCCACCGCAAGAGGCCAGATGATGCCCTCGTCATCGTGATACTGCTCGACCACCGCCGCCATAGTCCTTGTGATACCGATGCCGTAGCAACCCATGAACATCAGGTGTTCCTGCATATTCTCGTCCTTGTATACGCAGTTCATCGCCTTGCTGTATTTCGTTCCGAGGTCGAATATCTGACCGACCTCAATGCCGCGCGTCTTAGAAAGCGGAGCTCCGCAATGAGGACAGGCGTCGCCCTCCCCTACGAGCTTCAGGTCAGTAATGAGGTCTGCAGTGTAATCCCTGCCATAATTGACATTTTCCATATGTGTGTCGAACTTGTTGGCACCTGCTAGCAGATTTTTCAGCCCGGGAATTTCGCTGTCCACGATAATCTTGCAGTTTTTCAGCCCAACCGGACCTGTGAAACCACCGACCGCTCCTGTGAGCTCTCCCATTACCGCTTCATCGGCAAACTCTATCATATGCTCTGCTATGCCGAGCGCATTGACGATTTTGATCATGTTCAGCTGGCGGTCGCCACGCACGAAGGCCGCGACGTATTCCTTGACCCTGTATTTGATTTTGCCGTCCTCTTCATACTCGTCATAGACTTGGAAGAGCAGCGCCTTCAGAGTCTTTTCCGCTGTGAGGCCGACGAACTCCGCGACGTCATCTATCGTCTTGCAATTTGGCGTATAGACTTCTTTGGTCTCCAAAAGTGGCTCGTCCACGGGAGGAGCATCGACTCCGGCAGCGTTTTCAGCGGTCGAACCATAGCCGCAAACATCGCAGTATACGAGGTCGCTCTCGCCGTAATCGGAAAATGCCGAGAACTCGTGCGAGCCCGTGCCGCCGATAGCACCGTTGTCAGCCTCGACTATTCTGTATTTGAGTCCGCATCTGTCGAAGACCTTCTCGTATGCCACATACATATCCTGGTAGGACTTCTTGAAGCTCTCCTCGTCTCTGTCAAACGAGTAGGCGTCCTTCATGACAAATTCTCTGGCCCTCATCAGACCAAATCTCGGCCTCGCCTCGTCCCTGAATTTCGTCTGTATATGGTAGAGATTGAGAGGCAATTTTTTGTAAGACGATACGTCATTTCGGACGATGTCAGTAATGAGTTCCTCGTGTGTGGGTCCGAGCAGGAAATCCCTATCGTGCCTGTCCTTGACACGCCAGAGCTCGGGGCCCATCGCGGACCATCTGCCTGTTTCTTCCCAAAGTTCTGCCGGCATCAGATGCGTCATGTGGAGTTCCTGCGCGCCCGCGGCGTCCATCTCCTGACGAACGATCTCGCCTATTTTTCTGACCGTCCTGTAGCCTATCGGCATGAATGTATATACGCCCGAAACGACCTTCTTCATCATTCCGCCGCGAAGCAACCAGATATGACTGGGGATTTCCGCCTCGCCCGGCACTTCCCTGAGTGTATGTAGGTGCATTTTTGATAATCTCATTCTTCTACTCTCCTTTATTTTTCACTTTACTGTAATCTTATTACTGTAAACGTATCAACCCTTTAACAGCACTATTGCTTGGGCTCCTATGCCCTCTTCACGCCCGTAGGTTCCAAGGCCTTCCGTCGTCGTCGCCTTTACGGACACCCTTTCCAAGTCTATCTCGAGTGCCTCCGCCAAGGACTTTTCAATAAGGCTCCTATAAGGAGCCAGCTTAGGTCGCTCTGCCAAAATAGTCATATCCGCGTTCTCGATATCATATCCGTTTTCGTGCATGAGTTCCACTGTTTTTTTTAGTAATTTCATGCTCGATATGCCTTTATATTTGGCGTCGGTGTCGGGAAAGTGCTTTCCGATGTCGCCGAGGTGCAGGGCTCCGAGTATCGCATCCATCAGCGCATGCGTCAGAACATCTGCGTCGGAGTGTCCAGAAAGCCCCTTCTCGTGCTCTATCAAAACACCGCCGAGTATGAGCTTTCTGCCCGTTACAAGCTCATGAACATCGAAGCCCGTTCCGACACGGTAAATGTCGTTCGCCGTCATTGCGTCAACTCCACTCGTCGTCATTGCGAGCGGAGCGAAGCAATCCACTGCAGTGCAATTTGACTGGATTGCTTCGCTATGCTCGCAATGACGCATAATCTCCAAGTCTTCGATAATTGTGATTTTGCTGTTACTATAATCCCCCACAGCCAAGGCTACGTCAAGTCCGCAGGCGATATAAAGCCCCCCGTCGTCCGAATAGACTTCACCATTTTCATGGGCTCTTCTGTGCGCGGCGAAGATGCTTCCGAAAGAAAACCCCTGCGGTGTCTGAACGGCGAAAAGTTCATCCCTGTTCGGTATGCTCACCCTTCCGCCCTTGTCTTCGCGGTAAATTGTATCCTTGAGCGGAACAACGGGAATTGCGCTGCCACTTATGATGACGCCGTCTATCACCCTTTCTATGAGCTCGCGCGTAACGAAAGGACGAGCGGCATCGTGAATGAGGACGATGTCAGTTTCCGAGGCCAGAGCGTTTTCTTGGATATATGAGAGTGCGTTGTAGACGGACTCTGTGCGAGTGTCGCCTCCTTTGACGATGTGGATACCGGCTCTATGGCCGGCATGACAGAATAGCCCCTGCGTTTTTTCTTCCTCGCCCGCAGGGACCGTGATGACTCGCACATCGGCTACGTCTGCGAATGCGTCCACCGAGTGTTCGAGCATACTCTTGCCACCTATGTCCAAATACTGCTTGGGCATATCCAGGCCCATTCTCGTGCCCGTGCCCCCCGCAGTGATTATCGCAACAACTCTCTTATCATTTTCCATGGTATTACCGGCAAAATCCCTTACGGCTTGGCGAATATCATTCGTCCGGCTGAGGTCTGCAGCACACTCGTTACCGTAACATCGATGTTTTTCCCAATGAGCGACTTGCCGCCCTCGACGACAATCATCGTGCCATCGTCAAGATACGCGACCGCCTGCCCAGTCTCCTTGCCCTCTTTTACTAAGAAAATCGACATCTTCTCGCCTGGAAGGACGACGGGCTTGAGATTGCCCGCGAGATCGTTGATGTTGAGCACTCCGACATTCTGAATATGAGCGACCTTGTTCAGGTTGAAATCGTTTGTAACGACCTTGCCCTTCATCGCCTGCGCAAGCTTGAGGAGCTTCACGTCAACCTCGGGCACATCCGCCAAATTTTTGTCATTCGCGGTATTGTAAATCTCGATACCGAAATCGTTTTGAATTTTGTTGAGAATGTCCAGACCTCTGCGACCTCTGTTCCTTTTGAGCCCATCCGACGAATCCGCAATGTGCCGTAGCTCGATGAGCACGAAATCGGGAATCACTATCTGCCCCTCTATGAATCCCGTCCTCATGATGTCCGCTATTCTGCCATCGATGATGACGCTCGTGTCCAAGATTTTGGGCGTCGACGCGTGTGAGCGGCTCTTTGGCTTCGTGAAGCCCTCCGCCCTCTTCGCCGCCTGACTCTGAAACCGCGAAAAAGCATCGCCGCCCGTCCTCGAGCCAACGACGATTCCGAGCCACGCAAATACAAGATAAATGACGACCGTTAGAGCGGCACTCAAATATCCATTTTCAATTAGACCAAATACCGGACTGATGAGGTATGCGATGACCAGTCCTATGATGAGCCCGATGACGCCGGCCAATAAACCACTGCCGGAGAACTTCTGAAGCTCAACCTCGATATTCCTTGATGCACGGGCACTCTGTTTGATGATTCTTGGTGTCAGTATAAAAAATAAAATTGCAAAAATAATTCCGACAGCTCCGGTGGTCAAAAACACCTTGAAGCCTGTGATTGCACTGAGATCCACGAATTTCGTCTGATTTGCTATGAACCTGAACAGTACAAAGACACCACATCCGAGCCAGAACCCAAGAAAGGTAATACCGCCTCTTATTAACTTGTTAATCATTTACTTTCTATCAACCCCCTATTCCATAATCAATTGTTCAATCAGGTTGTTCAGCTCTTCCTCGCATTTGTCGCTCACGAGTATGAGTTCGCTCATGAGGATATGCTTGGCGTTTGTGAGCATCTTCTTCTCACCCGTTGACAATTTCTTTTCGTTGTCTACGCGCATGAGATCCCTGACGACCTCGGCAACATCCTCGATATTGCCCGTCTTCAGCTTCTCCATGTTGTCTCTGTATCTTCTGTTCCAAATCTGCGCCATCTCGCTGGACTTCCCCTTCAGGGTGATCCTCACGTTTGCGAGCTCCGGCTGACAGATGATGCTGCGGACTCCGATATTCTCCGTATTGTCCGTGGGAATCATGATTTTGATGTCGCCCTGCGGTATCCGCAAGATGTAATAACTCCGCTGTTCGCCCAAAACAATCCGTTCTTCAAGGCCTTCAATTATACCCGCGCCATGCATCGGATACACAACCTTATCACCTATTGTAAACACAACCTACTTCCTTCCTAACGCCCTTTTTTGTCACCGTTTTGACAGCGGCGGACAACCCCGTTCCTTGTAGTTATGTACAAATTATACCACAGAAGTCGCTCATATATGGTATTATTTCCTATGGAAGCCTACGCGGCTCCGGACGGGAGGTCCGACAATGCCAAAGTTACTCATCGTCGATGACGAGAACAAGATACGTACAGTAATAAAAGAATATGCGGAAGCTCTGCTCGATGCCGAGGTCACTGAGGCGCCCGACGGTATGGACGCCGTTGCCCTCGTGCGGGACAACGATTACGATATTATAGTAATGGACGTAATGATGCCGAAGCTCGATGGATTTTCGGCTGTGAAGGAAATCAAGAAGATCAAGGACATTCCCGTGATAATGTTGTCCGCAAGGGGCGAGGAATACGACAAACTCTTCGGCTTTGAGGTTGGCGTAGACGACTACGTGGTCAAAGACGGAAAGTTCAGCCCCAAGGAACTGATGGCGAGGATAAAGGTCATTCTGGCGAGACGGGTTCCGGCGGAAAACACCTCTGACAAGCTCATTTTCGATGGACTTATCATAGACATATTGGCGAAGGACGTAACGATAGACGGAAACAAGATTGAGCTCACACCTAAGGAATACGACCTCCTGCTCTACCTCGTCCGAAACAAAAACATCGCGCTTTCAAGGGACACCCTACTATCGGACATCTGGGGCTACGAATTCGGCGACGTCCGGACCATAGACACGCACGTGAAAAACCTCCGCAGTTACCTAGGACCCTATAGAAATAAGATTGCCACAGTCAGAGGAACAGGTTACAAATTTGAGGGATAGATTTCGAAATAAATTTGATACGAAGAGCCTGAAGGTCAAAGTTTGGGTGTATTTCGGTCTGTTCACCGTTATCTTGCTAGTGATCCTGTGGTCGCTTCAGGTGCTCTTCATCAACAACTTCTATCAGGACATGAAGATAAAGGAAACGCAGAAGATAGCCTTGAACATCGCGACTCAATTCCAAGACGCGGACAGGGCACAAATAAGATCATACATCAGCGATTTGTACAAGAAAAATGAAATGTATATTCAAATAGAATCGGTCGAGGGCGTGGCTGTTTTCATTCCATATATCGACTATGACGCGAAGGAAAAGGAAGACGCAAAGAGCGATATTGAAGAACTTCCGTCCGACTCGCCTGCCCTGACTTACTATCCCAATATCTATCAAAGCGAAATAGGAAATCTGCGTGAGGAGCTTACTTCCGGCAAGACCGAAAGTATCAGCAAGCGCACCATAGAGCCGAAAACCGGACAGGAAACCCTTGAATACGCGGGGTATCTCGTTCTCGGCAAAAATCTTAAGCCGGAACTTGTTCTTTCCTCATCATCTGCTGAGGAATCGGATAACAGGGTCATCATGTACATATTCTCACCGCTATATCCGATGGAGTCAACGGTTGATATCCTATCAAATCAGCTAATCTACGTTACGATTATCTCACTTTTGCTTGCGCTGCTACTCTCGTTTTATCTCGCGAACATGGTCTCAAAGCCCATTACCAAAATCACAAAACAAGCGAACCAACTCGCCGACGGAAACTACGGCGTGGTTTTCGCGGGTGAACATTACTCAGAAATCATCAAGCTTGCGGATACGCTCACCTACGCATCTATGGAGCTCTCGCGGGCCAGCGAAATGCAAAAGGATCTCATTGCAAACGTCAGCCACGACCTCAGAACCCCGCTCACGATGATTCGCTCCTATGCCGAAATGATACAGGATCTTTCGGGCGACGATCCGGAGAAGAGGACCGCTCACCTCGGGATCATCATCGATGAAAGTGAACGGCTCAGCAGTCTGGTTTCCGAATTACTTGAAATCTCGAAGCTGCAGTCGGGCGAACAACTAGTCAAATATTCAGACGTGAGTATTAAAAATCTCATCGCGTCCATCATACAGTCGTATCAAGGGCTCGTCGAGCAAGGGGGCTACAATCTCATCTTCATCAGCAAGGGTGAGGGTATGGTTCGCGCCGACGAGGCGAGGATCAAGCAGGTGGTCAACAACCTCATCAGCAACGCCCTCAAATACGGCGGCAAGGACAAGACCGTCGAAATCAGAATGTTTGAGGAAGACGACTATGTCCGTGTTGAGGTTACGGATCACGGTATGGGCATACCGAAGAAGGATATCAAACACATTTGGGATCGCTACTACAAGTCCAGTGCCCACTATAGGCGGACCGATTCTACGGGGCTCGGGCTTTCTATCATCAAGGAGATACTGCTTCTGCACGGCGCGGTTTTTGGCGTCGAGAGTACGCTCAGGAAAGGTAGCACTTTCTGGTTCGAACTGAAGGCGGACGGACCTACAATAGAGGAGGAAACTATCGATGGCTAAGAAACCCGAAAGTGTCTACGTCTGTTCGGAATGCGGCTACGAGAGCCCCAAATGGATGGGCCAGTGTATCTGCGGCGCTTGGAACAGCTTTTTTGAGCAGAAAATCACTGCGGATTCCGGCAGACCCCAAGGCAAAATCAACTCACGCTCCAAGGCCATGGCAGGTGTTTCCGCTGGCAAGCCCTCGGCCGAGTTACTCAACTCTGTTACTTCGGGACAGACCGACCGAATAGACACCAAAATCGGCGAGCTAAACAGAGTTCTCGGCGGCGGAGTGACAAAGGGTTCGCTCACCCTCATCGCCGGTGAGCCAGGCATAGGCAAATCGACGCTGATACTTCAGGCGGCAATCAATCTTGCTCGGGACGGACTGGATGTGCTATACGTCTCCGGTGAAGAAAGCTCTGAGCAGATTCGCATGCGTGCCGATCGCATTACTCCGGACATTCCATCGGGGGTTCTGATGCTAGCTGAGACCGACATGTCCACAATAATGGATGTGGTAGCCGAAGTGAAGCCAGGTCTACTCATCATCGATTCAATCCAGACCATGTATACGGATGAAATCACTGCGGCGGCCGGTGGCGTGTCGCAGATTCGCGTTTCCACGGACATGCTCATGCACATCGGGAAAAAGGCGGGAATACCTATTTTCATCGTCGCTCACATCACGAAGGCGGGCGAGCTTGCCGGTCCGAAAGCCATTGAACATCTCGTGGATTGCGTCCTTTCATTCTCGGGCGAGCGAAGCAGAGATTTCCGGCTTCTCACCGCAAGCAAAAACAGGTTTGGCACGACCGCGGAGGTCGGCGCCTTTGAAATGAGAGAAGAAGGCTTAGTCGAGATAAACGACCTCTCCGGCTCGCTCCTTGAGGGCATGGAGACGGACACGGAAGGAAGTATCGCTACGGCCGTATACGAGGGCACCCGCCCCCTTCTGATGGAGATACAGGCACTCACAGCGGCGGCCGGCACAGGGTTTGCCCGAAGAAATGCCCTAGGCATATCACCCGCCCGCCTCAGCATGATCATAGCCGTTCTGGAAAAAAAGGCCGGACTCGACCTGACCACTTCCGATGTCTACGTCAACATAGTCGGCGGCATTCGTCCCGAGGGGACATCCTTCGACCTAGCCTGCGCCCTCGCCATATACTCATCTCAGACCGGCGTCATCATCGACAGCAAAACCTTGGCCGTCGGAGAAATAGGTCTGGCCGGCGAAGTCCGCTCCATAAGAAATGCGGAGAGAATTGCCACAGAAGCCTCAAAGCTCGGCTTCACAAAAATCATCCTGCCCGAAAAAAATACAGACAAGGCCAAAGCCCTGTCAATAAAAAATCTAAAAATCATAGGAGTAAGAACAATAGCGGACGCCCTATCCGCCATCTAAACCCCTCTCAAGGTGAATCAAGTCAACCTCTCCGATGGCACCTAAGAGATGCTACACCTTTTCCAACAGATTATTGCACATGTATTACACCTTTTCCAATAACATTTAGCGCGCATTTTACACCTTTTCCAAAAAATCCACCCCATCTCGGATGTTCATTTATCACATGAAATAAGCACATTTTCGCTCGAGATAGCGAATTTGTCCCACTATTTAGAAGTTCTGCGGCGAAATCAGGGACAAAAGCCACATTTCGAGCGATAATGTGGCATGGCCTTTATCTACACGCCTTTTGCAATCACAATAATCTCTTCAGCTCCTACAGCGAAGTCCCCGTTGTTTTCAGAATCCACGCGCGTAATATTTTTTGCAATGGTTGCTCCAAACGAATTCTTTCAAGGGCTACGGGGCTAACCGCTCTGTATTCATATCATCACACTTTTCAATAACAACTGCCGTGCCATTTGCTACTGCACCATATGCTAGTCCTATTCTTAAAGAGTTTGTGCTTAGTCCTACACCCAATGCATGGATACTATTCGAGAATAAATTGTATAATGCAGATTCGAGATTTTCAGAAACAATATCCGCTCTAATCTTTTTAAAATATTGTTTATAACCTGATAACATAAGTACACAACTAATCCCCCCAACATAATGATTTATTTCTCCATAGTGCATTGATATTTGTAGCAGATAATATCGGATTTATAAATTTGTCCACCAATGTTATAGCTTCGTTGAATTCCGTATATCCTTGAACAGCCGGAGTGGATTTTGCAATCTTCTCATAACGGACTCTCCATGATTCCGGTATTGGCAACTCAAGCGGTAATGGTAGGAATCGATTTAGCGCCTCAGACTTAACAGCAACCATGAGTTTATTCCCTGAAATATCGAAGCGTGTAATAAACTCTACAATATCAATCAAATCCTTTACGCGACTTGAGGCACTGGCGTTATGTGTTTCACAAATAGCACATATTTTATCTGCTATTTGATCAACAATAGGGTAGAGCCGATATGGATAAGATTTCAGTTTCGGTAAATCCAATTGCTCAATCGGAAAATTTTCAACAATCTCGTCAGTAATAATTCCACCTTCTACCAAGTCAATGTGCATTTTTCCTTTTTGCGATTGACCAATATAAATATCGAAGGACACTCGATATCCAACTGTGTTCGGTTGATTTTCACCTCTCCCGATTTCGATATGACCAGCATAGTTAAATTGAAAAAAATCGTAAAGATCGATTTCTGCGCATTTCGTCAAATCGCTGAGTGATCGATCAATATTTCCGAACTTTGAAAGTAAATCAATATCAATCGTCATACGCGCATCAGGAATCCTCGCAAGTATTCCTGTTCCGCCTTTTAATACCCAATTGGCACTACCGGAGGAGAAAACTCGGGAAAGAAAGCGGTTTCTGTATTCCTGCTGAATCAAATCAGAAATACTTGTTTTTGATCCATTTTGAAACTGCATCTTTGCAGCATCCTTAATCGATTGTTCTACTGCATGTGGTGTTAAGTATGTTTCATTCATCAGGGTTCACGTGGTCCAATCATGGTGACAGAAGAAATATCTTCATTAGCGGCAATCAAATCCTTATAAGTTTGCTCTTTTGATGTAACTGGAAGTCCATTAACAATGACAACAGCAAGCTCATCAATGGAGCGATTCATAAAACGGATTATTCTATTGCGTGATTGCTTTCGGCCAGGATGTGTGAAAACATATTGATCCGAACGATAGTCCGCCATTTGATGTAGACTTGCCGCTGTCACGCCAGAAACGATATAGTCGTCATGCAGTGACTTCATACGCTCATATGCCAATTTCGCAGGAATGAAGCTAAGCCATATCGCTTTCAATTCTTCAAATTCATCGCTTGGCACAGATGTGATTCGATACACGCCATGAACGAGACGTTCTGCATATCCATGTGCTGCAAGCCGTGATATATCATTACGAGATACGTCTTGCAATTCTGCCTGTGCAGTAGTAAACATTCCCCACTGATACGCAGTAATCTCTGATATTCTTTTCAAACTACTCAATATGCTCATGCTGCAATTGTATCATATTATTGATACAATTGCAGAATATATTTTAACAACATGTATTCCGGAAAAAAGTATCGCCAATTGTATACCCAGATCAGCAATCCAGCCCCATCTCCACATCTTGGATGTTCATTTATCACATGAAATAAGCACATTTTCGTCCGAGATAGCGGATTTGTTCCACTATTGAACAGTTCTACGTCTAAATCAGGGACAAAAGCCATATTTCGAGCGATAATGTGGCCTTTATTTGCAAAACACTTCCCAAGTTGCTATCTCTTCACTACCAGGCAATAGCCCATCTGCTATGGCAAAAGTCATGATAAAATCATCCGTCATCATTGAGGAATAACCGAAAAGCTCAAATTCCGTCGTCTTGATATTTATCTATTAATGGTTAGAGCGGCACCTAGCATTACTCTTCGTTCCATAGCTTTAGCAATCTTTTTGTTATTCGTACAACTAACTTTTTTAGTTGCGAAAGCTATACCACATGCTACCGCTATTATCCCAAGCCCTACCAATCTCATATTCATAAATACCCCATTTCTGTATACACTATGCAACTCTATTGCCACAATAATATTATATCTAAAATCGTGTCCGATAATCAGGACTTGTTATACTAATAGCATTTCGATTTTCACAATGCTCTGCTCATTGTTGCTCAAAATTATTTGTAGACAATCGTTGCAACATCCGATTTAAGAGAGTCCACATCGCGTTTGAGTGTGTCCACTCTATCTTCCAAGTCCTCTTCTTGTTCTTCAACGGTTTTCAGACGGGTATTGTATCCTCGCAATGCCATGATTGCTTCTACTATTAGCTCCTTCTCACTCAATGCTATGAGCGCATCCTTTTCTTCCTGAATACGCTCTCTCTCCTTTCTTTCTTCCTCTTCCTTTTTTTCTTTTTCAATACGTTCAAATTCTTCCTTCTTTTTCTTATATTCTTCTTTTACGTCCTTAATTTTATTTTTAGCTTTTTCAAACATGATTATATCCACCTCTCCTTATACTAATTCTCATTTTTGTTCAAAATGTATTCGTCAAATTCATACAATCATTCTTCCATTCAAGAAAAACGTCCATTTCTATTGAAAGAAATCATCGACCGCACTTTTATCTTGCAAAATCAACTCTTCATCTACACCTGACGCATATGCGAGAGCGATAGAAGAGTTGAATGCGATATTCACATCTTCATCAAACGCCAAATCTGTAATATTTGCAAATTTTGTAAATTCGCTTTCAACCTCTGTAATAGTAGCTTGCAATTCGGCATTGAGATTTTCTTTGACTATAGAAATTTCAGAATTGTAGTCTTCAATACACCTAAGTTCCCTTTCACTGAGATAATTTTTCGCGATTCCATACATAAACATACCGGTCGCATTTCCAATTACAGTGCCTAAAACTGGAATTGGGATAAGCACCTGACCTGCAATGGAAGCCATGGCACTTATAGACGCTTCAAGACACATTGCCTCAGAATTGATAATGAAATCTTCTTGAGATATTATTCCACCTCTAAGAAGCTGTGATTGTGATACAACACCAAATGACGCAGACACGAAGGCTGAAGCTACGGCTGCGGGAGATGCTGTGAAATTTGTCAACGTATAGACAGATGCGCCACGTATTGCACCCTTACCTGCTCCTCGACCAGACTTTATACCAAGTTCTTGCCAGTCTTCTGATGTAAAGTTAGGAATTTTTTTACCTTCCTTCATCTTTCCAGCAACACCCAAACAAAATACCATTCCACCCTCGACTATAGCAGCAGTAGCTGTTGCCTTAACCCCCTCTTGCAACGTTGGCTTACTTTGTAGATGTGCTTCGTCGCGACGTTCAAGGTCTTTTTTGCTAATGGCCTTTTCTTCTTCCTTAATCGTGTTTCCAATATTGCTTTTCTGAACATCATTATAGTCAACGATAGCTGGCTTGACTTTATCTTCAAACTTCACGTTGTTTTGAATTTCCCAATCTTTTATATTTTCTACTAATTTTCTTATGGATCTTCCGCCATCCTCCGATGTGCTTGGAATAGCCTTTATATCTTCCGGAGACATATGCAAATAACGAATAATATTATCATATTGGTCTTTTGGTATATCGTAAGTCCCTCCATTAGATATGAAATCGGGATATTTCTTTAAATGCTCAGTAATATGATAAAATGATTGATTGCCAAATCTACCACCAATAAATTTTAATTGAACCTGCAGTCCGTTATGTAAATAATCTTCAGGAGCCGTTTTCCCAACACCTTCAAAAGTATATTCTCCTTTAAGTCCCTCAACAATCTTTCGAGCATTAGAAATATTTACTTGAACATGCTCAGCTATTTCGCCATGCTTTGTTTCTGAATTTCCAAGAATATGCTCCGGTTTATCAATGAACGTTTTTAATTCTTTTAATTCAGACAGAGCGGCCTTCAAATTACCCTTTTGCCCTGTCAATCGAGAAATGCATTCATCTATCCTAATCTGATTTAATTGATTAATCCATGATGCAACCGCCTGTTCCTGTGTACTCTTTGCAATTTTTGTAACATCATCATAACCGATACGACCTTTTTTATCTGTGTTACTCATTGATATTCTCCTCTATCGTTGAATTTATATGAGCGGAAAGCGCGTTCGTGTTATTGACTAATGCACCGAGGCTAAGTTGCGTTTCGGAATCTAATTGACCATAATCAAACCCGATAAAATCAGATAGTTGTTCATAACTCGAATGAATACCGTGCGTTAGTTCATTGGTTGATTCAATCATCTTTTCGATTTTGACTTGTATTGCTCTGTTATCTTTTAGGCGCTCATGAAGTGTTATCGTTAATTCATGCAATTCAGCAGCTTTTTTCTTGTTTCTGTACGACATCAACACACCACTTCCTAATATTGATGCACCCGCAATAGACCAACCAATCGGACCAGCTAATACCAATAGTGCATTACCCGCCGCAACACCTCCACCACCTGCCGCTACTGCACCACCGCCAAGCCACGCTAAAGCAGCATTGGTTGCCGCCGCTCCTCCTAACGCAGATATGGCTGTTCCCGTCGATGCAGTCCCAAATGTTGTTGCAATCGCAATAGCTGCCGTCGGTGCAAGTGTAGCAACCCCAACACCGGCTGTTATTCCTGCACCAGCTACACCGGCAGACTTCTTCAAGTCTTCTAATCTTTCCACTGCGAGATGTTCGGCGCTGTGAAACTTATCAATATTTAGTTTTATTTTCGCAAAATCATCATCAAACGATTTGGGAGTATTGGCTATTGAGTTTACAAGAGATTCGATATTTGCAATTTCTAATATACTTTGTTCCCTATCACGGTGAAGCTTATCACATGAAAGTTCAAGAACTACAGACTCGCGATCATATTCTTCCCAAACTGGCTTATATTCGTCCATTGTACTTTGCAAAAGTTTCGCATTGAATACTTCTGCTCCCACTTCACCTATTTTGTCACCGGTATCAGCAATGGCATCCCCCATCTTATTTACATTCTGCTTTACGCCTTTTACAAGTTTAGAATCAAGCACTTCCGCATTAGATTCACCGATTTTCTCTCCGGTATTACGAATAGAACTACCTACCTTCTCTGCATTACGCTTTGCACCTTTTGCAAGCATTGTATTCATTATTTCTGCTCCAGCTTCGTTTAAAATTTTTTTCGTTTTTTTAGCCTTTTCGGAACTCATGACCTTAGCACCAGAATCTTTTAAGACTTCTCCGCCTTTCCCAATGCCATTCTTCAGGGCCTCCGCACCTTTGGATGATGCGACAGTATCTAATAGGTTCTTTCTCGCTTTTTGATTCTTCAATTCGATAATAATCATTATTGCGTTGGCAGTATCATTGTTTGAAGATTCCAACGCTTCTTTCGCTTCCTTATAAGTACAACCAGTTTCCGTCTTTACAACTTCAACATCTTCAATTTTGATCTCCATAACCCTACTCCTTTTCATTGACATCTTAATTTTATGAATTGCATCTACGCATTTTCTATACAAAAATCCATATTGGCTATTGGACCATTTCCGTTAATCTATACAATTCCCTAGTATCCTATCACAGGGAGCATTTGCTATTTGTAAATATTCTGTAAGGATTCGGGGGCATCGGCTCATAATTCGAAGTTTATGAGTGATGCGCCGCGATATCCAAAACTATGCCATTGAATTATATAACACTGCTATGGGTAATACAAGTATCTTATTCTTATTACCTATCCATTGTACAATCGTATTATGTTGGAGATGTGGTCATGGTGAAATTCAATATTGAAGAGTTGCTCGCTCAGAATAAGCGCAGCAAATATTGGCTTTGCCAACAGATGTCAATCACATCACGAAATATCAACCGCCTCATTCGTGGCGAGACAACAGCTATTTCATTTAAATACATTGAGGATTTTTGTCGTCTACTAAATTGCAGCATTGAAGAACTGATTACCGTCGAGATTGAAAACAAATAATTACGTTTAAAATTTGTAGAGACTCTGTGCGTTTATCTCCGAGTGATTAATCCCTGACTATTACCCATGATTATAGGCTGAATAATCATAATCAATGCCGATAATGTGTAAAATGTCACAGCCATTCGGTCTATATCCTATCAATTGATACTTTTGATGATTAAAACGTATTGAATGGAATTTTGAATCTTTTACTAGCCCAAGACCTTTTGGTGTTATCTTCACTGAGGATAATGGAATTAGTTCAAACCCCTGCGATTTGCCAGAGGAGCCCAATGCCAACCACCCCATATCGGTCATAAGTTTGAATTTAGAAAACAACGACAAAATGGCCTCATCTTCTAATTGCTCAAAATTGTGACGCTTATTTGTAGTAACGTGATGAAAAGAAAAAGCAACTACATTTTTGCAATTGCTCTCTCGTTGCGAAATGTCAATCGAATTGTTGATCTTCTCCTTCTTTAGCCTATTTGCTTTGCTCATCATGAACACGCTTCTTCAAGATAATGTTGCTCAAAATAATCTTTAATAAGAGAAAGGTCTATAACATCGCCGGAGGCGGTTTCTTTCCATGGAGTCTCATCGTGAGTCATATTTCGTAGCTCCCAAGCGGAGTAACGCCCGAAAACCTCAAAATCTCTTTCCAAAATTTCTGTTTCACCATCCGACAAATCAGGAATCTCAACTCCATTTTCTGAAATATCTATGCCGTTTGAACCTATAGAACTAAACCTATGATAAACGGAAGGAACAACAGGTCCATGCATCCACGCTTCAATTTTATCTCGAAAAAGGGGATATCCTTCAAGTGCAAGAAAAGAGCCCTGAGCGTAATATAGCAGTTTCTGCAACTTCATATTCGACAGGAGTTCACCATCAAATGATGCTTCAAATTGTCTATTGTATGCCAAAAACCAGTTTGCTATTTGGTCTGCACTGTATTTTGCCGTTTCCATGTGTTGCCTCCCCTGATAACCATTAGCCCAACTATATACCAATACTCCCTATGTGTCAAAGAAACATGGACAGATTTTGTATTTTAAAAAATATCGGCAGGGCAACCGCCCTGCCGATATCAATTAAACTATGGATAATTCCCCTCTGTGGAGGGGTTGGCCGTATGGGCACCGCACGAAGTGCCGCAAAGCGACCGGGGTGGTCTTCGACCCTGCTTAGTGTCCCTCGTGAGCGGCTTCCTGCTTTGCCTTGTAGTCAGCGATGACCTTCTGAGCCAGCTGAGCCGGAAGCTCCTCGTATCTTTCGAACGTCATAGTGAAGCTACCTCTGGCCTGCGTCATAGAGCGAAGGTTGATGGCATACTTGAACAGCTCCGCCTGAGGCGCCTCGGCGACGAGCTTCTGCCCTCCGCCAATCTGCGGCTCCATACCCAAAATCTTGCCGCGACGCTTGTTCATATCACCCATTACATCGCCCGTATAATCATCGGGAACAAAAATCTCAACGTGCATTACCGGCTCGAGAAGTATAGGCTTGGCCTCCTCAATACCCTTCTTGAAGGCGAGTCCAGCGGCTATCTTGAATGCCATTTCATTGGAGTCAACGTCGTGGTATGAACCGTCATAGAGCACAGCCTTGATACCCGTGACCTTTGAGCCCGAAAGCGGCCCGCGAATCAAACATTCACGAAGCCCCTTTTCTACGGCAGGAACATAGTTCTTCGGAACCGATCCGCCGAAGAGTTCCTCGGAGAATTCAAATTCCTCCTGCGTCGGCGAAAATTTGATGTGAACATCGCCATACTGCCCTGCTCCGCCCGACTGCTTCTTGTGCTTGCCCTGGACGTCAGCCGTACCCTTGATGGTTTCTCTGTAAGGAACCTTCGGGTCGAGGAGATCGACGTCAACGCCGGCGCGCTCCTTCAGCTTTGTGATGATGATACCAATCTGGATTTCGCCTTGACCGCCCAGAAGCGTCTGCGAAGTCTCCGCGTTTCTCTCGATGATGAACGAGGGGTCTTCTTCCCTGAGCTTGTTCAGCCCCGTTCCGACCTTCTCGTCCTCGCCCTTCGACTTGGGCTCGACCGCCATGAACAGTGACGGCTGCGAGAATTCAACTCTCGGGAACTTGATGATGTTGTGTTTGTCCGAAAGCGTGTCGCCCGTATGTGTGTACTGAAGTTTCGTCGCCGCAAAGATGTCTCCTGCTACGGCTTCCGGTGCCTCGCTCTGCGTCTTCCCTCTGCGGAAGAACATGGCCCCGAGCTTTTCCGGTTTTTCGGTCGCTGGATTGAACACTTCCTGACCGTGCTTGACGGTGCCGGAAATGAGTTTGATAAGTGAAATTTTTCCGATAACGGGATCGGCAATCGTCTTGAAGACGAAGGCTGCGACCGGCCCTGCGGGATCGACTTTGACCTCGATTTCCTCGTCCTTGTCGTTCAGTGCGGGATAAGGCGCGTGGGATGTAGGTGCCGGAACATATCTAAGGATGGCATCGAGAAATTCATTGATACCCTCTCCCTTTGTCGAGCTCGCCGTGAGCACGATTGCAATATCGCCGGAAGCTATGCCGCTTGCAAGACCCTTGCTGAATTCTTCATCGGTGAACTCGCCTTCGCTGAAGTATTTCTCCATAAGGTCCTCATCGGTCTCAGCGATAGCTTCCGAAAGCGCATCCTTATCGTCAAGCGTCGCAACGGATGTGCCAAACTTGGCCTTCAAATCCGAAACGACCTGCTCGATATTGACATTCTCTTTATCTATCTTATTTATAAGGATAATTCTAGGGATTGAAGCCTTCTTGCAAACATCCCAAGCCTTCTCGGTTCCGACCTGAACGCCTGCGGAAGCATCGACGACTATAATTGCAGCCTCGGCCGCTCTGATCGATGAGCTGATTTCGCCTGCAAAATCGAAAAATCCGGGAGTATCCAAAAAATTGATCTTGCTCTTCTGATATTCGACCGGTACGATTGAAGTCTGAATCGAATAGCCCTTCTCAATCTCAGTTTTCTCATAATCGGAAACGGTGTTACCGTCCTCAGTCTTGCCCAATCTACTGATTGCACCCGTCGCCGCCAAAGCCGACTCAACTACCGTCGTCTTTCCGCTGCCTCCATGTCCAAGCAATATCACATTTCTGATCTGTTCGCTAATATACCCTTTCATTACAATCTCTCTTTCCTGTTATCCTTAAGGAACACTGCAATTTATATACATCGCGCAGCACCATAGCAAATGGCACTACCCGAATATATTAACATTTATTATATTACTACTCAACAATAGGTTTCATTGTGGGGAAAAGTATGATGTCCCTGATGGTCGGTGCGTCAGTAATGAGCATGATGACCCTGTCAACGCCGATGCCAAGACCACCCGTCGGAGGCAGTCCAACCTCGAGGGCATTCACATAATCCTCGTCCATAGGATGGGCTTCATCATCGCCAGCCTCAAGCTGTGCCTGTTGGTCGGTGAACCTCTGAAGCTGATCTATCGGGTCGTTGAGCTCCGAGAACGCATTGGCGATTTCCCACGTGTTCACATAGGCTTCAAATCTTCTGGTGATCCTATTGTCGTTCGGATCCTTCTTCGCCAGGGGGCTGACCTCCACAGGATGTCCCGTGATGAAAATCGGCCCCTCAAGATGGTCTTCGCAATACATTTCAAAGAGTTCCGCTATCACGAGCCCCCTATTCAGCTTGTCCGCATCCTCTATATGATGCTTCTTCGCCACAGCGATAGCCTCTTCGTCCGTGTCTATCAAATCAAAGTCCTCACCGGCCCACCTTTTGATGGCGTCCTGCATGGAAAGAACCTCCCAAGGCGGCGTCAAATCAAAGGTCTTGCCCTGATACTCAATGATCATCGAGCCGTTCGCCGCCATCGCAGCACCCGACACGCTCTCCTCGGTGATACGCATCATATCTTCCAGATTTGCATACGCCTGATAAAGTTCAATGTTTGTGAATTCGGGATTGTGATTCTTGTCCATGCCTTCATTTCGAAACATCTTGCCCATCTCATAAACGCGGTCAAATCCGCCGACGATGAGCCGCTTCAGAAAGAGTTCATTCGAAATACGAAGTTTCATGTCGATGTCAAGCGCATTGAAATGAGTATTGAACGGTCGTGCATTTGCGCCACCCGCAATGATTGTCAGGATAGGCGTATCGACCTCCAAATAGCCCTGATCTTCCTCCAAATATCTCTTGATTTCGTGAATGATCTTCTGCCGCTTGTAGAAGGTTTCCCTGACCTCCGGATTGACGATGAGATCCACATAGCGCTGCCTATACCGCAGCTCCACGTCCGTCAGCCCCTGCCTCTTGTTCGGCAATATCTGAAGACTCTTACTCAGTAATACTACATTGTCTGCCTTGATTGAAATCTCTCCGTGGCGTGTCTTGAAGACCGTGCCCGTGAGACCGATGATGTCGCCCAAATCGTATTTCAGGAAGTAATCGTATTCACCCTCGGGAATGGCATCCTTCCGTATGTAAATCTGGATTCGACCCTTCTTGTCCTGAATATCTATGAACGAAGCCTTGCCCATGTGACGGTTTGCCATGATTCTTCCCGCAACCGAAACGGACTTTTCTTCATATTCCTCAAAATTGTCCTTTATATCCGTGCTGAACTGCGTAACGTCCCAGCTCTCCTGCACAAATGGGTCCCTGCCGTCTTCACGCAGTTTCTCGAGCTTTTCTCTTCTGATGAGTCTCAGCTCATTCAGCTCGTCCGCCGACAATACCTTCTCTTCTATATCCTCGCCGTTCCCATTGTTGTTCCCGTTCTTGTTTCCATTATCACTCATATACCCACTCCTATACACAAATTGCCATTCCGCCACTCCGTCATTCCGAGCTCCGCTTTGTCATTCCGGACTCGCTCCGGAATCCACTCAATCTATCGACAATATCTCATACTTCACAACGCCATCGGGCACATTGACAGAAACCTTTTGCTTCACCTTGCCGCCGAGCAGCGCCGCACCCACGAGGCTCTCGTTTGAAATCTTGCCGTTGAACGGGTCGGACTCACTTGAGCCAACGATGATGTACTCCTGCGTCTCCTTGGTCTTCGAGTTTTTCACCGTAACCCTATGTCCGAGGCTGACCACATCGTGTTTGCTGTTGACATCGTCCTCGATGATCTTCGCATTTCTGATGAGATACTCGAGCTTATTGATCTTGTCCTCGAGTTCCGCCTGCTCGTTCTTTGCAGAATCGTATTCCGCATTCTCCGATATATCGCCATAGGATATTGCTTCCTTGAGTCTCTCAGCGACTTCCGGCCTTCTCACCGTTGTCAGCTCCTCGAGCTCAGCTTCCTTTTGATCATATCCTTCTTGGGTTAAGAGTATTTCTTCATTCATGTCATTTCCTCAGACTTTCATAGATTTTTATAATAATTTCTCAAACTAAATATCCTAAATATTATATTGCACACAGCACCTTTTTACAATAGAAAAAAGCCGCTCCGAGATTGGTCGAAGCGGCTATAGTAACTATAGTAACTATTTCTTTTGTGAAACCTATCCGCGGGAGCAATATCTTATTAGAAGAAGCGAACCGCGAAGCTCGGTGCGTAGTATGCTGACGATCTCAGGCTGACTACTGTCCCGGGGACCGGAGCGTCTATATACTGTCCGCCGCCGACGTAGATACCGACGTGGCCACTGCTTCCGGGGCTACCCCAACAGACCACATCTCCAGGTCTTGCTTCCGAAAGTGGGATATACTGTCCGGCCGCACTGATTCCGCTTGCTGATACGGGAATGTTGATACCGTTGATACCGTAGACGTATGACACAAATCCTGAGCAGTCAAATCCCGTAGAAGGAGACTTGCCTCCCGATCTGTATGGCACACCCAGAAGTGCATAGGCATCGGAAAGGATCCCGTTTCCTCCTGAGAAAGAACTGTTGAATGAATAGCCGCCGTTGCCGCTGCTGACCTTCGCCTTCGTTCCTACAAGAACGACCGCATCAGTTGGGTCAGAAATCGGTGTTGAGCTGAGCTCAGGCGACTCCGTGACAACGCCGTTGACCTTTGTTACCTGCCTCGTTACTTCTCTCAGGCCATTCACGCCCTCAGTCTTCGTCTTCTTTTCTCCCTTGTAGAGAGTGTCCGTTTCTTCCTCGATAGTGTTGTAAGGTATTTCCTCATTCGCCGTCACTTCAGCAACCGTCTGATAGTGGACGTAGGGAACAATCTTCGTGAGCTTGAGCTCGTCGCCTATAAGAAATCTCTCAAAATTGAAATCGGGATTGAGTGCTTTGAGCTCGTCCTGCGTGATACCTTCTCTTTCGCAGATAGCCCAAGGCGTATCGCCTTCCTCAAGCACATATGTCTCTTCCTTAGCACCGCCCGTGAGCAAATACTCGACGGCAGAATCCACCGATTTGAACTTTCCGAGCTTTGTCTCTATGTTTTCGATGCCGATTTCTTCAAGGAATTCGCCGGTAATGCCGTTTTCAGTGTCATCAAAACGGGCTTTTATTTCTTTTATTACTTTATTTGCGTCCTTCTTCGTGGCGACGCTCACAAGATTCTTGTCCGCTACAGCTATTGCGTAGGCGCTTGCCTTGATTTTGCCGCTATCCGATAGCGTGCTGATCAAATCTTTTTCATCTATTATCTTTGCTGCGTCCGTATTTGCGACGAACTCGGTCTGTGTCGAAAAATCGGCTTCATCGAAAACGATTTCTGCATTGCTGTTTTCCTTTGAAAGCTGCTCTTTCGCATTGTCAATGAGTGCGGCATATTCCGCTTCATCATTGACATAGCCTATGATCTTGCCATTGTAAGTAACGCCGATGAGCTGTGAACTGACGAGAACCACTGCGACTATGACAGAGACCACTCCAAGACCGCCTATGCCTGCAATTCCGATCTTTTTCTTTTTGTCTAATTTGATACCCTGAATTTTGATACCCTGAATATTGAACTTGAAATCATGTCTCTGAATTTTGTTTCCAGCGATAGCCAGTGCAATCGCCGCTTTTTTTGATAACTCCGACTTTATGATTGAAAGTCTTTCCTTTATAATAGCTATGTATTTTGAATTCATATCTCCGTTAACCCACCCTTCGATAAAATAGTATTCTTCCTTTATTTCTTCGAATATTACAGGTATGTTACCGTGGGGTCAACGAAATCAGCTGTGAGTTCACACAATCTTCACAAAGTGAAACCGTCGGAAAACGTTCATTTTCCAACGGTTTGCAGCTGTTTCGCAAAAGTTTTGTGAAAGTGTATACAATCCTAAAATATTAGGGTATCAATCATCATGCTGTGCCTGATTTGCTACAGCCCGCGGAGCCAAGCGCCCTGCGATTATACCAGAGATGATAGTCAATGCACCGAGCACAATGAGGATCGGAAATATGATTGCTCTGCAAGCCATATCGGGATCGTCGCAAAGTCCGGCAAAAAGCGGAGTTACTATCGCCGCGATTCCGAGCACTATTATGATGATGGAAAATATGAACTTTTGCTTCAAAGACTTCTTGATAAAATACTGTATTGCGAAGGCGGCTATGAAACAGCCCACGAACAATTCGATGTTCTGCGTGAGAACACAGTCCATATTGTCCTTCCATTCGTATTCGAGTCTGAGAAATAGAGCCTTCGGGAGCACTGCCGTTGCAAGGCCAATTATCACCATTACTGCAACAATCACACTGGGTGCTCGATCCTGCTTCTCCTTGGGGCCGCCATCTTTAATTCTTGTTACCATATTTTTCTCCAATTCCTTCATTAATTATTCCGTTACACACAAACTGCAACATAGAGGATTATACACTATTGCGCCCATAATTTGTTATTATAATAGGTATGAAAGATAATTTTGATGACATAGATGAGAAAAAAACGTCAAACGTTCGGGATCTACTCAAGACACATCTTGCGGTAATGCTCTTTGGCGCGTCCGGCGTTTTGGCGAGAAGCATGACGGCGACGGCACTCTCGGTGACGTTCGGAAGAGTGCTCATCTCGTCCATTTCCCTCTTCACGCTATTGAAGATAAAGAGGGTCCATCTGAACATACACGACAAAAGGACCCTGCTATTCATGCTTTTCGGCGGTGCTATGATGGCTATTCATTGGTGCTCATTCCTCGGCTCCGTCAAAATCGCATCGGTCGCAATCGGCACTATCACCTTCGCGACCTTCCCCGTCTTCATTACTTTTCTCGAACCGCTTTTATTTCACGAAAAGCTGCGGCGCATACACATAGTCGAGGCGGCCATTACAATCATTGGCGTTTTGGTGATGATCCCCCTAAACGACCTGACCGGAGACGTAGCCTTCGGAGTCTTGCTCGGAATGTTCAGCAGTGCCTCCTACGCGGTGCTCTCCCTCATCAACAGAAAACTGACGGTAAATCACCACAGCGTGGTCATCTCGTTTTATGAACAGACGATGGCAACGGTCATGGTAGCGCCTGTCGTCGCTTTCGTCGGACTCACTTTTGTGACGGGAGACCTCTGGCGGATCCTCGTCCTCGGAGTCGTATGCACAGCATTTTCGCACACACTCTTCATCAGCGCTCTGGGGAAAATCAAGGTGCAGACCGCGAGTATCATCACCGGCATGGAACCCGTCTATGGTATAGTTCTGGCGATAATTCTATTGCATGAACCACCGGGCGTCCGTGAAATAATCGGAGGCGTGATTGTGTTCAGCGTTACCTTGTATTCAACCCTTTCGGCGGCTAGGAACGGAGTTGTAAATAACGTTTCATGATGATATAGTTTATGTTTAATAGAGGGAGTGGCTATGAAAAGGCACGATAGTATCAAGTCCAAGATCGCACGATCCGCAATTCTATGCTTTTTCGTAGGGATGCTCATTATCTTGCTCACTCTATTCTTCTATCTGAGGTCGGCTTTCGACCAAAACACAAAAGACAATTTCAAGGAACAGGGCGAAAGCTACGCCAACATGATTCAGACCGAATTTGAAAACCCCGTATCTTTTTTGGCGGGCGTTTGCAATACCGTAGAAGCTCAGATTGAGACGGGGCACGTCGATAGAATTGAATTACAGAAATTGCTTTTCCGTACATTTGAACAGTATACAATCTCGGAGGGAACGGCCTTCATGATGGAACCGAATGCCTATGATGGATTGGATTCGGAGTATATCGCCTCGCAATATGGGACAAAACCGAGCGGACGCATTTCCTATTACTATTTCCGCGATCCGGACGGACAGACTCGATACCTGCCACAGACCGAGGAGGATGATCAGGAATTTGTTCAGCCGTATTACACGACCTCCAAAGAGCGCAAGGTGGCAACATTCTCGGAGCCCTACCTTTACACGGTCGATGGACGCACAGGCTTCATGATTACTGCGTCCTATCCGCTCATAAACGATGCAGGCGAGGTCATTGGCATTATGACTGTGGATATGTATTTGAACAGCATCAACGACGTATTAAAGGAAGAAAAAATATACGATACGGGATACATCGTGGTTTTCAGCGAGGAAGGCAAGGTGCTTTACAGCCCAAATCTTGACGATGTCGGGAAGGATTCGGCGGAAGTCGGGATCGATTACGCTCGGCCAGAAGTAGGCGAGGCCATCGTCTATTCACAGGTGAAATCGATTGTGAACGGCAAAAAATCATTGGCGGCCACGGTGCCGGTTCAGCTAAAACTTGCGGATAGCAAATTCTACGTCTCAATAGTCGCGCCCGAAAGTGAGGCGAACGCCGTATATATCAGGCTACTGCTGCTCATGCTCGGCATCACGATTTTGGTCGGAATAGCCATAGCAATCGTAATAAACGTCTCCGCCGGCAAAATCACAAGACCGCTGAAGATGATCAGGCGGCTTTTGAAACAGGTCGGAGAGACAGGCGATTTGAGTTTTTCCGATGAGGAATGGGCGAAAATCCGTGCCGCCGCCGCATTGGAAGATGAAATCGGGCAGTCGATTGCAGCCTTCGCGAATATGCTGAAACAGTTTGTGTATTATGATGAAGTGCTCCAGCGGGTCGCCGCTCGCGACTTGACCGTTGAGGTCTCCACCCTTTCAAGTGAAGATACGATGGGAACAGCACTGAACACAGTCGTTTCAAATCTCAACGAAATGTTTGCAAAAATTCATTTCGCAGCGAGTCAAGTGTCGATAGGCTCAAAGCAAATAGCGGAAGGTTCGCACGGACTTGCACACGGAGCAAACGAGCAGGCATCGGCAGTTGCACAACTTTCAGAAACTATCACGACGGTTTCCGATTCGGTCATCTCCGCCGCGAAATCCGCCAGAAATGCCGCCAATCTTGCCGACGACATAAAGAATAAGGCGGAACAAGGCTCCACGCGTATGGATGCGATGGTGGAATCCGTCCGCGAGATAAATGAGGCCTCGCATCAGATCTCTCAGGTGATAAAGGTGATTGATGACATAGCCTTCCAAACGAATATACTTGCGCTGAACGCCGCAGTCGAAGCAGCTCGTGCAGGACAGCATGGCAAGGGGTTTGCAGTAGTCGCTGATGAAGTAAGAAACCTAGCTACGAGAAGTGCGAATGCGGCGAAAGACACACAAGCTCTCATAGAAAATTCAGTCACCCGTGCAGATGCCGGTATACAGATAGCGAAAGAAACGAGCGATTCCCTATCAGAAATCGTCTCCGGTATCGTCGAGTCAAGCCAGATATCAGGTGAGATTGCGACCTCAGCAGACAATCAATCCACAGCCATAGACCAAATCAATTCAGGAGTTACACACGTGTCATTGGTGGTTCAGGAAAACAGTGCCACATCGGAAGAGAGTGCCGCGGCCTCAGCGGAGCTTCGAAAACAATCCGAGACGCTCGACGCCCTGATAGCCCAATTCAAGTTGAAATAGAACTCTCTATATCTCGCTTCCTTTGATATTTGTCACAGTGTAGTCCGTGATATCTCTCTCGGCAAAAATTTCCGGAAATTTGCCTTCCTTCGCATCACCGCCACCGGACACGAGCACACCTTCAACGGTCTTGCCCTCCGGTATCAAATCTATGCCCGCGTTTATTGGAGCCGCCTGCGCTCCGCCCCATACAGGTGCAGCCACGACAATCTTGTCATATTTATCAAAATCGACCTCAATCGGCTTGATGGGAAGGCGCTTCAGCTTCCACGACTGCGGCACCCCGGGGCAAAACGCTCCGACGATGCCCTTCGGCTTCACAAGCAGAACCTCCGCAAGGTCAGCACCCGTCTCCCGTGCCCTCTTCTCGGCATACCTCTTGGTGCTACCACCAAGCGAATAATAAAGTATAAGTTCACTCATTTCCTCTCCTCCTTGCTACCACTTATTCTATCATATGTATAGGTGAAACCCTGTTAGGATTTTAGGTGTTTGTGTAACATTTCGAGCACCTCTTTCAAATCCAGAGGCTTGCCCACGTGGTCGTTCATGCCGCAGACCAGACACTGTTCAACATCTTCCTTGAACACATTTGCGGTCATTGCCACAATCGGGATGGCTTTCACGTTCGGAACTTCCAGAGCACGAATCCTCCGTGTTGCCTCATAGCCATCCATCTTCGGCATCTGCAAATCCATGAAAATCATGTCGTAATGCTCGGGCGCATCGCTGAACATCCGAAGAGCCTCCACCCCATTTTCCGCACAATCGATATTTATCTTTGTCGGCTCCAAAAGTGCCATCAATATTTCACGGTTGATATCCACATCCTCCGCCAAAAGCAGTTGATAATCCGAAAAATCATCATTCTCATCAATCTGCGGTCTATCATCAGCGTTCGCACTGCTTGCACCGATACACTCGTTCACATTATCGATGATGTCGGATGGGAACGTGAAGGCAAATGTCGAGCCCTTACCAAGTTCAGATTCGACCCAAATGCTTCCGCCCATCATCTCGACAATGTGCTTTGAGATGGCAAGCCCCAGACCGGTTCCGCCAAACTCGCGAGATGTGCTTCCTTCGGCCTGCTGGAACGTTTTGAACAATTTGCCCTGTTGCTCCTCGCTGAGACCTATTCCCGTGTCGGTCACCTCAATCTGAATCTTATGCGCGTCTTTTTCTGACGATAGCAGCTTCGCCTTCAAGTCTATGGAGCCGTGTTCCGGCGTGAATTTCACCGCATTTGACAGCAAATTTGTTATCACCTGTGCCAGCCTTTGGTCGTCCCCGAACAGATACGCGGGTATATTCTTGTCGATGTGAACTGAGAAATTCTGCTGTTTTTCCTCCATGCGGAAGTTGATGACTCCCGCAACTTTCTGCAACATTTTTTCAAATCTAAATTCGGCGTGGGACAGTTCCAACTTCCCTGCTTCAATTTTTGACATGTCCAGTATGTCGTTGATAACTCCCAGCAGATGTGTGGATGCGAGTTCAATTTTCTCAAAAGCGTAGTCCTTGCGCTCGAGATCCTTTGCGGATTGACCGATAGATGTCATGCCGATAATGGCGTTCATGGGCGTCCGAATTTCATGACTCATATTTGCGAGAAATGAGCTTTTTGCGATGGAGGCGGCTTCTGCGGATTCTTTGAGCCCCACCAGTTTGATATTCTGCTCGTGAATTTCAGAAATCATGGAGCGATATTCCGTGATGTCAGACAGCATTACTATACAGCCGACCACCTTGTCGCGAGATGTCATGGTCCTCACCGTCATTGAGTAATTCCTATCGTTGCCCTCGGGCGTTTGAAGCCTGAATTCGACATCGATATTTTCTATTTCGCCAAGCAAAAGCGGATTGATGTCCATGCCCGACTCGGGTATGCAATCATGGGCATTTTCCTGCAAATATGTAAGGATTGTGTTGATTGGAACAATATCTCCCAAGGACTTTAGCTGCGGAAAAATAGCCGCCGCGGACTCATTGTAATCAGTAACAAATCCCTCTTCACTCGCCACAATTACTGCGTCTTTCAAAAGGTCCTGCATTTTATTCAAGGATAGGGTCTTGAAATTCAGAAGATGTGAGCGGAAAGATGTGATAGCGTATAGCATAAACGTTACAAAGTAGCCAAGCGGCGTTACATCATAGCGAATAATTCCACCCATCGTGTACATCATGTTCAAAAAATACGGCAAAATAATACCAAAACCGGCAAGTATTACTATAGGCTGATGCCTGGCATTTTTGAATACATAAAACATGATATAGGAAAATGCGATAAGCACAAACGTGATGCTCACACCCGTGTGAATCCAGAAAAGTGTGCCATAGAGCGGCTTTGGAAATGCGTAGTCCAAAAACATGAGCCGATGAATGGGGTTGGTAAGCACCATCAGAGCATCAAGCGATGGAATCACCACGAGCACGGCCTTCACAATACGCGACTTTGCCCATTTGGAGCTGGAAAGATTCATAAACAGCCAAAGCGTGCTGAACGGCACATAGCAGATGCAGACCATTCTAAGAGAATACACAAACGGAAATGCGGCCTCTGAAGCTGTCAGCGCAATGGCGTTGAGCAGTATCCAAAAGAACACTATGACGCCCAACAGGAAGAAACAATTTGCCCGATTGTCACGTTTGCCGCCGAACCACAACAATCCCAAAACATAAAGAATCACGCAACAGACGAGCATGGAAATTGAGAATAATATGTCTATAGTAATAATATCGATTACCTCACACAAACAATTGCATATATGAATGTGTCTATTCTACCATGCTTTTGTGTAAACACTATTTGGATTGTGTAAAGTTTTCATGAAAACTAAATGTCCATTTTCGCTAGCATTGATCTCATTATTGGTATAGTGAAGGAAAATTTTCCCCTACCTATTGGTGTTATTACCCCTTGCTCAACCAACCTGCGCCTATAAGTCCCTACATAATTAACAGAAACACCAAGCCTACGTGCAATATCCGAAGCCAAACTGTATTTTTCGTCCTCAACCATGGCCAGAAGAAATTTCTTATCCATTTCAGATAATGAATACATAGTTGAATCCAGTATCATGCTCTCCAAGTCAACATATGATGAATCTATACCAGACTTTGCGTCAGCGACAGAAATCACATCACTATCAGATTGATTGAATGTATGATATCCAATAAGTTGTATTATAAAAGGAAATCCCCCCGTGCTATCCACGACCAATGCTAATGCTGCTTGATCAATCTCGCGACCTGAAAGCTCTACGGTTTTCTTTATCACTGCACGAGCTTCAGAATTGCTCAGTGGATCAAGTTTTCGCCTGAAAGCTCTGCGCAAAAATGATATGGAATCGTCCTGAAACATTTGCAGAACCTTATCTGGAAGACCTGCCATGAGCAATGCAACATTTCTTTTTTCCATTATGTATACTTGAAATGTAGACACAAATTCTATCATCTCAGGTACACTCGCACTCACCTCATCAATTGTGAACAATAAACCAACATTCATTTCCTCGAGAAGATTGAGTGTCTTTTCAATATGGGCGCGCCATCCAAGATTATCGTGCTTGATAATTTCTCGTGTGATACCAAATCCCGCACCCTGCAAACCTGTCATTTGACTCTTTTGTTTTCGTGGAAGCAGTTCAGCAGTATGAATGTCAATTTGATCCTTTAGGCTTTCGAGCATGCCCGTAACCGCAGGTACGTGAACGGCAATCCAACCTCTCTCCTGCGCCTCATTTGCAATCTTGGCAAGCAAAACGGTCTTTCCGCTTCCTCTCGGGCCTGTGAATATCGTGATACGATTTGGGTCTCCGACACCGGCATCAAGTCCGCGAAGAACATCGTCTATCAAGTTGTTTCGTCCTGCAAGTATCGGAGGTTCATTCCCGAAAACCGGAGTAAATGGATTTTTGTACATGTCGTACCTTCCTAATCCTTTGTATGTTTTTTATTTCTTTGTATTCTTTTTATTTCTTTGTATTTCTCATTGTACTCCTAAACCATCGTGAAGACAACATCATATCTATATTTTGACCTACTTCACCTTCCCACTCGTCTTGGTCTTGCTCCACGCACTGTAATACTTCACGCCAGACACCGTCTTGTAAGACCGAACCTGAACTTGATAGGCCTTGCCCTTTTTCAGGCTCTTAGCTGTATAAGCCTTGCTCGTCCCTGCCACGGTCTTCGTCGTCCACTTGCTCGTGCCCTTGACCCGATACCTCACCTCGTATTTTGTAGTTCCAGACACCTTACCCCAAGTGATTTTGAGCTGTTTCTTTGCAGGTGCGACCTTGGAAACAGACGTAGCCTTCGGCACAATCTTGAACGAAACAGTCTTTGTCCCAGTATAGTTCCCCTTGCCGGTAATAGTAATGGTAGCCTTGCCAACATTTGTATTATTCTTGTATTTGACAGTAAAATCACTACCGGATTTCAATGTCTTGCCATTCACCTTTACAGACGGAGTTGGTTTGAGTGCTTTTCCGGTATATGCTTTGCCAGCAATATCCTTGATGGTCGCCTTTGCAACAGAGATTTTCTGGCCGGTAATGATGATTGCCGTTTCATCTTTGAAGCCTGAGCCATCGATAGCCGTAGCCGTTACTTTCACACTACCGTTGGATTTTGCAGTAACAAGACCTGTTGAATTAATGGTAGCCAGATTTGTATCATTTACGGCCCAGTTGACTTTTTGCCTTGCATTTTCAGGTGATACCTGAGCTGACAATTGTAAAGTTCCGCCCAGCGTGCTTATTTTGTTTCCGCCGCTTATCTCAACGTAAGACGCCGACGGAGTATCAGCAACCGGATTTGAATCTACCGGAATACTCTGAAGCACCGGTGCACCCTCAGCTACCGGCATCTGCCAGATAGTATCGAAGTCAAAGCCATCATACGAAGCCTGCTGTTTCATCTGTACATCGGACAAAGCTTTTACAAATTGACTATCCGGCGTATTTCCAATTGCCGTAAGTACATTATCCTTATAGTAACCATTTTCTAACGTTATTCTATTATCGTGCTTATATCCTAATAACCCACCTGCATATGATTCTAATGGTGCAGATGACAAAACGTCACCTGAATTATAACTATTTTCTATCTCAACATTGGTATAAAAATTAATACCAATAAGTCCTCCGGCTAATGAATGTATACCGGCATCGCCCCCAATGTCAGACGAATTTGTACTTGATGATGATACATTGCCGGCATTATAACTATCCTCAACCATGATACTGCCCGTGGAAGAGTTTGAAACTATCCCTCCCGCAGATGAATATATGGAACCCGATGATGATACAGTGCCAATATTATAACTGTTCTTTGATGCGAAAGATCCACCATAAAGATTACCCAAAAAACCTCCGGAATGTGGACGCTCGCCTGACGATAAGATATCGCCAGTGTTATAGCTATTTTCTACCGTAATGGAAGTATTATTGGAATAAGAGACAAACCCTCCTGCCAAATACTCTGATGTAACAGTGCCTGCATTATATCCGTTATTTATCAAAAGCTTGAAATGAGAATTGCCCAAAAATCCTCCCGCATGCTCTGCCTCAACATCACCAACATTATAACTATTCTCTATTGTAATAAAGGCATTCCCATTGGGGCCACAATAACCAATTAGCCCACCGGCATATGAATGATAAGGCAATAATGATATTGAAGATACAGAACTTTTGTTGTAGCTGTTTTCTATAGTGATAGAATAATCAACTAAGAAAGAGTTATCGCAATAACCAATCAGCCCTCCTGCAAATGCATATACATCTGATGAAGCACTTACATTGCTGCCCTCAATGCCAATATTAGATATATTAAGCTCTCCACCAATAACGACACCGATTAAGCCGCCACTAGCATTTTCGGCATCCACATGCATATTGGAAATGACATATCCGTTGCCATCCAGCGTCCCATTAAATGGTGCTGAAGATGTTCCGATAGGTGTCCATTCGCCATCGTTATAGTCTTCCAAATCTATATCATTTAGCAAAATATATTTCCCGCCAGCAGTCATCCCCGCCAATTCCTCAGGCGTAGTAATAGCTGTGAAACCTTCCGGAGCTTCTTCCTTTTGTTCAACAGGTACGATGAAGTCATGACTAATCACCTCGTTATTATCCGTCGCATATATGTCCGCTGGTGCAATCGCGAAAACACTCGTCGCCACTAAATCGACAGTCAGCACCAACGCCAAAAACCGTCTCCTCAAATTCAAATTCTTTGTCATTTTCTCTCTCCTAACATTTTTAAACAACATTGATACCGTCATTGCGAGCGTAGCGAAGCAATCCAGAGTCCTTATCCTACTTCACTTTCCCACTGGTCTTGGTCTTGCTCCACGCACTGTAATACTTCACGCCAGATACCGTCTTGTAGAAACGTACCTGCACTTGATAAGCCTTGCCCTTTTTTAGACTCTTAGCAGTATAAGCCTTGCTCGTCCCTGCTACGGTCTTGGTCGTCCAATTGCTCGCACCCTTGACCCTATACCTCACCTCATATTTGGTAGTTCCGGACACCTTTCCCCAAGTGATTTTGAGCTGTTTCTTTGCAGGCGTAACCTTGGAAACAGACGCGGTCTTCGGCACAATCTTAAACGAAACAGTCTTTGTTCCCGTATAGTTCCCCTTGCCAGTAATGGTAATATTAGCCTTACCAACAGCCGTTCTGGTCGAATGCTTGACCGTGTAATGTGTATTCAGCGTGAGCGTAGTGCTACCATGCTTGACAGTAAGAGTCGGTTTCTTAACCTTTCCGGTATAGGTCTGGTTCGCAATTTTTGCGACTGTAGTCTCAGAAATACTATGCTCTTTTTCTTTCCAATGTGCGTAGAATGTGATGTTATTTGAAATTTTCGTAGAGGCTGAAATCTTTGTACCACCGGACTTGGCAGTCCACCACCCATCAAATATGTACCCGTTACGAGTCGTTGTCGGCAACGTGCCTATGGAATCTCCAGTTTTGACCGTTTTGTTTGAGACCGCACTGCCGCCATTTGCATCAAAAGTTACTGTATATTGTAATAGCGGGTCGGTGTTTATATATGCTTTGCCTCCATCTGTTGGTATGGAGTCTGGCAAATCTGTAATCGAAGAAAAGTCAGATATAACTTGATTTGAATTGTTTGTTATCACTACCTCTTTGTTTCCCTGAACAAGTGCACCGTTGTCGTTGAAATGACTAAAAAAACCGCCACCCGCTATTGTGATGCTTGAAGTATCAAAGGAACCTGCTGGTAAACTTGTTAACGCACCGCCACAGTTGAAACCCCTAAAGAAACCGTCACCCACTGTTGTAATGCCTGATGTATCAAATGACCCGACTAACAAACTTGTTAGCAAACCGTAGTAATTGAAATAACTGAAGAAATCGCCACCCACAGTAGTTATGTCTGAAATATCAAATGAACCCTCTGGCAAACTTGTTAGCGAACCTCTTTCGTTGAAACTATTGAAGAACCACCCTTCAGATGTTGTTATGTTTGATATATCAAATGAGCCTGCTGGCAAGCTTGTTAGAGCACCACCAGAGTTAAAGAAACTGAAGAAGCACCCTTCATATGTTGTTATGCTTGATGTATCAAATGAACCCTCTGGCAAACTTGTTAGTTTACCACTAGAGTTGAAACAAAAGAAAAAACCGCCACCCACTGTTGTGATGCTTGATATATCAAATGAACCTACTGGTAAACTTGTTAGCTCGCCACCACGGTTAAAAAAATAGAAGAAGTCGCTACCCACAGTAGTGATGTTTGAAGTATCAAATGAATCCTCTGGCAAACTTGTTAGCGAACCATAATAGTTGAAACAAAAGAAGAATCTATCACCCGCAGTATTGCCAGTTATGTCTGATGTAAACTTACCCATTTCAGGCATTTCTGTTAATGCACAATTTACGTTCTTGACAAGTGGCTCATCCGTCCAATTCCAACCCCTAAACGTACCATTCTCACTTTCCGTAATGGTAACTGTAGTACCATTTGAAACATCGATTTCAATACTAGTGCTTGACGCCAACTCTGCGGCTACTATATCTCCACCATTTACTATTATTGGTGTCGTCCATTCGTTATATATGGTTGCCGTTCCGGAGTCTGTGAATGTGAGCGTTATTATATCTGCTACCCCATCATCAATTACATCTGCATAGGCGTTTTCAGGTGCAACCACAAAAACACTAGTCGCCACCAACGCAACAGTCAGCACCAATGCCAACAACCGTCTTCTTAAATTCAAATTCTTCGTCATTCTCTCTCTCCTAACATTCCTTATCGATACCCGTCATTGCGAGCAAAGCGAAGCAATCCAGCCCTTATCCTACTTCACTTTCCCACTAGTCTTGGTCTTGCTCCACGCACTGTAATATTTCACGCCCGACACTGTCTTGTAAGACCGCACCTGCACTTGATAGGTCTTGCCCTTCTTCAGGATCTTGGCCTTATAGGCTTTGCTCGTCCCTGCCACAGTCTTCGTTGTCCACTTGCTTGTACCCTTGACCCGATACCTCACCTCGTATTTGGTAGTTCCGGACACCTTGCCCCAAGTGATTTTGAGTTGCTTCTTTGCAGGCGTAACCTTTGAAATAGACGTAGCCTTCGGCACAATTTTAAACGAAACAGTCTTTGTCCCAGTATAGTTCCCCTTGCCAGTAATAGTAATAGTGGCATTGCCAACATCTGTTCTGATAGAATGCTTGACCGTGTAATGTGTATTCAGCTTGAGCGTCACGCTACCGTGCTTGACAGTAAGGGTCGGCTTCTTAGCCTTGCCATCGTTCACCTGATCCTTGATGACCGCAACAATGAACACGCTGACATTCGCAGGCACAATTTTGAAAGTGGCTGACGCAGTTCCCGTATAGTTTCCATTGCCAGTAATAGTAACTTTTGCTGTGCCAGCGTTGATGTTATTGCTATAGGAAGCAGTATAATCCGTGCCCGATACAAGAGTTTTGCTACCATCTTTGACGGTAAGTGTCGGCTTCTTCGCTTTGCCGGTATATGTCTGATTCGGAATTTTTGCGATTATGACATCAGAAATACTATTTTCTTTTTCCGACCAATGTGCATAAAAAGTCGCCTTTGCAGTAATCTTCGTGTTTTCGCTAATCTTTGTGCCTCCTATCGCCGAAGTATACCAGCCATCAAGGGTGTAACCACTGCGTGTTGACACAGGTAAAACTCCAAGAGCATCACCGAAATTCACTGTCCAATTTTCAATCGCACTTCCTCCCAATGAATCAAATTTCACAAGGAATTGATTGGCTATCCAGTGCGCATAATAAGTTGTATTCGCAGTTACCGTTGTTTCCTCGCTTATCTTTGTACCACCGACGGATTCTGTATACCAACCGTCAAAGGCGTAGCCAGTACGAGTCGTTGTCGGCAATGTGCCAATAGAAACTCCAGAGTTAACCGCTTTGCTAGAGACCGGACTGCCGCCATTCGCATCAAAAGTTACTGTATGCGATGAATATGATGGATCGGTGTTTATATATGCTATACCTCCTGCTATTGGTATGGAGGCTGGCAAATCGGTACCCGAGGAAAAGTTGGATATAACTTGATTTGAATTGTTTGTTATTACCACCCCTTTGTTTCCTTGAACAAGAGCACCGTAGTAGTTGAAATTACTGAAAAAATCGTCACCCGCTATTGTGATACCTGATGTGTCAAATGAACCTGCTGGCAAACTTGTTAGTTTACTGTACCAATTGAAATAACTGAAAAAATCGTTGCCCACTGTTGTGATGCCTGATGTATCAAATGAACCTACTGGTAAACTTGTTAGGTTACTGTGATAATTAAAAGAACGGAAAAAATCGTCACCCACTGCTGTGATACCTGATGTATCAAATGAACATGATGGCAAACTTGTTAGTGAACCATAAGAATTGAAATTATCGAAAAATTCGCCACCCGCAGTAGCTATGCTCGATGTATCAAATGAACCCTCTGGCAAACTTGTTAGCGAACCACCACTGTTGAAAGAACTGAAGAACACGCCATCCGCTGTTGTGATGTTCGAAGTATCAAAGGAACCTTCTGGTAAACTTGTTAGCGAACCATCATTGTTGAACCAACCGAAGAAATCGACACTCGCTGTTGTGATGCTTGATGTATCAAATGAACCTGTTGGCAAACTTGTTAGCGCACCACCACTGTTGAAATAACGAAAAAAACCGGGACCCATTGTTGTGATGCTTGATGTATCAAAGGAACCTTCTGGTAAACTTGTTAGAGCACCACTAGAGTTGAACCCACCGAAAAAATAGAAACCCGCTGTTGTGATGCCTGATATATCAAATGAACCCGCTGGTAAACTTGTTAGCGAACCTACAGCGTTGAACCCATCGAAGAAATGGGCACCCACTGTCGTGATGCTTGATGTATCAAAGGAACCTGCTGGCAAACTTGTTAGCGCACCACCATCGTTGAACTCATAAAAGAAGTGGGGACCCGCTGTTGTGATGCTTGATGTATCAAAAGAATCTTCTGGTAAACTTGTGAGCGAACCACCATCTTTCCAACCACCGTTGAACCTATCGAAGAAACCGTACATCGCTGTTGTGATGCTCGATGTATCAAAAGAGCCCTCTGGCAAACTTGTTAGTGAACCACCATCAGCATTGAAATTACTAAAAAACGATCCACCCACTGTTGTGATGCTCGATGTATCGAATGAACCTGCTGGTAAACTTGTTAGAGCACCACTAGAGTTGAACCCACCGAAGAAATAGACACCCGCTGTTGTGATGCCTGATGTATCAAATGAACCCGCCGGTAAACTTGTTAGCGAACCACCAGCGTTGAAATCACTAAAAAAATATTCGCCCACTGTTGTGATGCTCGATGTATCAAAAGAGCCCTCTGGCAAACTTGTTAGCGAACCACCAGCATTGAAGCTACCGAAGAAACTGGCACCCGCAGTAGCTATGCTTGATGTATCAAATGAACCCTCTGGCAAACTTATTAGTGCACCACCAGAATTGAAACTATCGAAGAAACTGCCACTCGCAGTAGCTATGCTCGATGTATCAAAAGAGCCTTCTGGCAAACTTGTTAGCGAACCACCAAAATTGAAACTATCGAAGAAACTGCCACCCACAGTAGTTATGCTCGATGTATCAAATGAATCCTCTGGCAAACTTGTTAGCGAACCAGAATAGTTGAAACAAAAGAAGAATCTATGTCCCACAGTATTGCCAGCTATGTCTGATGTAAACTTACTTATTTCAGGCATTTCTGTTAATGCACAATTTACGTTTTTCACAAGTGGCTCTTCACTCCAATGCCAATTCCTAAACACATCATTCGCACTTTCTGTAATGGTGACAGCAGTACCATTTGAGACAGCGACTTCAATATTGCCCCCTGACGCCAACTCTACATTATCTTTATCTCCACCATTCACAATTATTGGTGTCGTCCATTTGTTTTGTATAGTTGCCGTTCCGGAGTCTGTGAAAGTGAGCGTTATTACATCCGCTACACCATCATCAACATCCTCACCTTCTGCAAACGCATTCGTAGGCACAATCGCGAAAACACTCGTTACTACCAACGCGACAGTTAGCACCAACGCCAACAGACGTCTTCTCAAATCCAAACCTTTTGTCATTTTCTCTCTCCTAACATTCCTTATCAATACTCGCCACTCCGGTCTAAACCCCCGTTCATAGAGAGCAACGCGAACGTGAGCGTAGCGAAGCAATCTAGCCCTTATAGACCTACTTCACTTTTCCACTCACCTTAGTCTTACTCCACGCACTGTAATACTTCACGCCCGACACCGTCTTATATGACCGCACCTGCACCTGATACGCCTTGCCCTTCTTCAGATTCTTCGCAGTATAAGCCTTACTCGTCCCAGCCACAGTCTTTGCCTTCCACTTGCTCGCACCCTTGACTCGATACCTCACCTCATACTTGGTAGTCCCAGAAACCTTGCCCCAAGTGATTTTGAGCTGCTTCTTTGTAGGCGTGACCTTTGAAACAGACGTAGCCTTGGGCACAATCTTGAACGAAACAGTCTTTGTTCCCGTATAGTTTCCCTTGCCAGTAATAGTAATGGTAGCCGTGCCAACCGACTTATTATTCGAATGTTTGACCATGTAATGTGTATTCAGCTTGAGCGTCGTGCTGCCATGCTTGACAGCCAATATCGGCGATTTAGCTTTGCCATTATTCACCTGATCCTTGATGGTTGCAACGCTGAACACACTAGCATTAGCTGGCACGATTTTGAAAGTAACAGATTTAGTTCCGGTATAGTTCCCCTTACCAGTAATAGTAACTGTCGCTGTGCCAGCATTGATGTTGTTGTTATATGAAACAGTATAATCCGTGCCAGAAACGAGAGTTTTGCTGCCATCCTTGACGGTAAGAGCCGGCTTCTTTGCTTTGGTGTCATAGGTCTGATCCTCGATTTTTGCGATATTAGCCTCAGAAAGACTCTTTTCATTTTCTTTCCAATGTGCGTAGAATGTGATGTCATTTAAAATTTTCGTAGAGGATGAAATCTTTATGCCATCGGACTTGGCAGTCCACCACCCAGCAAATGTATACCCCGCAAGAGTAGTTGTTGGCAATGTACCTATGGAATATCCGGCTTTGACCGTTTTACTAGAGGTCGCACTGCCGCCATTTGCATCAAAAGTTACTGTATATTGTAATAGCGGGTCGGTGTTTATATATGCTTTGCCTCCATCTGTTGGTATGGAGTCTGGCAAATCTGTTCCAAAGGAAAATTCAGATATGTCTTGATTTGAATTGTTTGTTATTACCACACCCTTGTTTCCTTGAACGAGCGAACCGTAGTAATTGAAATACCTAAAGAAATCACCACCCGCTATTGTGATGCTTGAAGTATCAAAGGAACCTGCTGGTAAACTTGTTAACGCACCGCCACGGTTGAAACCCCAAAAGAAAAGGCCACCCGCTGTTGTGATGCTTGAAATATCAAAGGACCCTTCTGGTAAACTTGTTAGCGAACCCGAATTGACGTTAACCCCACTAAAGAATGTGTCACCGACAGTGGTAATCTTTGATGTGTCAAACGAACCTAATGGCAAGCTTGTGAGCGAGCCATTACTGTTGAACCCACTAAAGAATGCGCCACCGACAGTGGTAATCTTTGACGTGTCAAACGAACCTAATGGCAAGCTTGTGAGCGAACCATTATTGTTGAACCCATAAAAGAAGTTGTCACCCGTAGTGGTGATACTTGAAATATCAAATGAACCTGCTGGCAAACTCGTTAACGAACCATTGTAGTTGAAATAAGAGAAGAAGTAGTCACCAATAGTAATGATACTTGAAGTATCGAAAGAACCATCTGGTAAACTTGTGAGCGAACTATAGTTGCAGTTAAATCCATAAAAGAAGCAGTCACCCGTAGTGGTGATACTTGAAATATCAAATGAACCTTCTGGCAAACTTGTTAGCGAGCCAGCGAGATTGAAAGAAGCGAAGAAGTAGCCACTCGCAGTAGTGATGCCCGAAGTATCAAATGAACCATCTGGCAAGCTTGTTAGTGAGCCATGGTTGTTAAATTCATAGAAAAAGTTATAATCCACAGTAACTATGCTTGAAGTATCAAAGGAACCTGCTGGCAAACTTGTAAGCGCACCATAGAAATTGAAGTAAGCGAAGAACAATGAACCCACAGTAGTGATGTTTGAAGTATCAAAGGAACCTGCTGGCAAACTTGTTAGCAAACCATCCCTGTTGAAAGCACTAAAGAACCCACCACCCACAGTAGTGATTTTTGATGTATCAAATGAACCTTCCGGCAAACTTGTTAGTAAGCCACCTGCGTTGAAACCACTAAAGAAGCTGCTTCCCACATTAGTGATACTTGACGTATCAAATGAACCTTCTGGCAAACTTGTTAGCGCACCACTAGAGTTGAAATCACCGAAGAACCATGCGCCCGCAATAGTGCCGGCTATGTCTGATGTAAACTTACTCATTTCTGGAATCTCTGTTATTGCACAATTTACGTTCTTGACAAGTGGCTCATCCGTAAAATCCCATTTCCTGAATGTATCATTCTCACTTTCTGTAATGGTGACAATACTATTATTTGAAACAGCGACATAAATAACCGAGTATCGCGACACCGCTACATTATCTTTATCTCCACCATTTACTATTATTGGTGTCGTCCATTCGTTATATATGGTTGCCGTTCCAGAGTCTGTGAATTTGAGCGTTATCACATCTGCTACACCATCATCAACTGTCTCACCTTCTGCAAACGCATTAGTAGGTGCAATCGCGAAAACACTCGTCGCCACCAACGCGACAGTCAACACCATTGCCAAAAACCGTCTTCTCAAATCCAAATTCTTTGTCATTTTCTCTCTCCCAATCAATCATAATACTCTGATACATCAAAAGCGGCGGAACACAAAATGCGTCCACCGCTTCATTTACTATTCATTCTGTATTGAAAAAATTTGTAATGCTTTGCGATTTTATCGTGTGGGAATTTTGAAAATATCTCCTTGGAAATACCCCCCCCCATTGTAAAATAATACCAAATCGCCAATATTCAAATTAGTTACTGGAATGTCTATTCTTGCCATCATACTGCATTTGCCCCCGCTTCACATTGCAAGAAAAGTGCTCCCCAACACCTTTGTAATTCTGTATAGTAATTGTAACAATTCACGTTGAAATGTCAAGGGAAATATTACTTCAGCTTGAAAGACTCCACTATATGCTTCAGCGTGCTCGATTCCGCGGACAGTTGCTGTGCGGAAGACGAGGACTTTTCGGCCATGACCGTATTTGTTTGCACGACGGATGAGATATCGGCTATGCCAGAGTTGACGTCGCGGATTGCGCTGCTCTGCACCAAGGCCGTCTTGTGCAAGCGATTGACCATGGCTGAATTGCTCGCGATAAGTTCCTCTATTTCAGTAATGCGGCTACTGATAACATCGACGATTTCACTTCCGCTCTCCACGTTTGAAACGCTAGCTTCTATAAGGGCGGCCGTTTCCTTTGCCGCATTGGCCGATTCGCCGGCCAAACTTCTCACCTCATCAGCAACCACGGCGAAACCTTTTCCGTGTTGTCCGGCTCTGGCGGCTTCAACCGCAGCGTTCAGTGCGAGAATATTTGTCTGAAACGCTATTGAATCGATGACCGAAATCACCTTTGCAACCTGACGGGAGCTATCCTTGATGCTGTTCATGGCAGAAATCATATGCTCCATTTCCTGAGATATTTCCTTGATCCTTTCAGCGTTTTCGCCGACATTCGTCAAAATATCATCTGTCAAAACGACGTTACTCGCAGCGCTGTCCTGTATTTCAGAAACCGTTACTGACAGCTGTTCTATCGCAGCCGCCTGCTTGTTCGCACCGACTGCAAGGTTTTGAGAATCGCCCGCAACCGCACCCGAGGCATCGGCAATTGAAAGCGACACCCCTCGCAAATTTTTCAGCATTTCGTTGTTTGACTGTATGATGTCGCGAACGGAACGAAGCATATCGTCGCTCTCGCTTCGCATCTCAATAGAATCGGTGTAGTTGCCACCGGCCATCCTGTCAAGAATGCCTGATTCGTCCCTGATTGCATCGACTATAGCATGAAGGCTATCCGATAGCCTGCCGAGCTCATCGGGAGCTTCGTAATTGAAATCCATGCTGATATCGCCGAGTGCAAGGCGAGAAACGCCCTTTTCCATATGAATAATCGGCTTGATGACAGATTTTTGAACGGCCATCGCGAGCGGAATAAGGATAGATGTGCCGATAGCTACGGCGCCTATGAAGAAAATGGCAAGAATATGAAGCAGTCCACTTATATCGATGTCGTGAACGATTCCGTAATGTCTGACCACAAAGTAAGCAATGATAAGCACCGGAAATGAAATGCAATCATAAGCTATGTAGACAAACCAAAGCCTCTTGCTTAATGCCATTTTAGAAATCATAAAAATTCTCCCCTATTCAGTTTAATATTCATGCCAATTTATTTGAATTATAGCAAACTACAAGGAAAAATGAAACAATTATGATATAATCACTAATAACGAAGAAATATAGGCATACTATGTTCTGATTCAATTTTTCAGAGCAGAGAAAATATCAAATTGGAGGGATTTTCAAAATGGACATTACTACGACAATGGATGGAAGCACTTGCACCTTAGCCGTCAGTGGCCGTCTTGACACCCTTACTGCACCCGAGTTGCAGACCCCTTTGTTTGATTCGGTCGGGAAAAACAAAGTTACCATTCTCGACTGCGCCAACCTAGAATATGTCAGCAGTGCCGGACTCAGAGTCCTTCTCATGGCTGAAAAATCAGCCAAAGCAGGCAAAACAAAACTCATCATTCAAAACATCTCTGCCGAAATTCGTGAGATTTTTGATATGACCGGATTTTCCGACATTCTTACGATAGAATGACCGCACAGCCCTTTATCGCAAGCAGGAAAGGGGGCGAGTAATTGGATAAAATAATATATCGAAAGGCCTTGCCCACTGACCTGCCCAGCTTTGTGGATTGCATCAAAAGCGTGTATGGTGAGCACAGCTATTACACCCGTTTTTATGACGCCGATTTTGTCCGAAGCATAGAGGATCGAATCTTCGTGGCAGTTTTTGACGGCAAAGTAGTAGGCACCACCGTCCTCTCGGATTGGGGATATAAACACCGCGATTTTGAAATCAGCACACTGGTCGTCCGCAAGGAAATGTCGGGTAAGAACATTGCCAGAAAATTGTCGGGATTCGCCCTTGATAAGGTTTCCGATTTGCCCTCCGTGAAGGGTGCCGTTGTAACTAGCCACGAGATAAGCCAAGTGTTGGCAAAGGATTTCGGGTATTTTGCTTCATCCATTCTATACGGCGTCTTTATGAACAAGTCGCCGCTCGTCCTCGTCGTGCACAATTTTCACGTGAAAGATGTCGGGCGTATCAATGTTCCCGAAGATCTCCTGCCCTTTGCAGAAAACCTCTACAGCAAATTGGGCGCCTCGTATGAAATCGCTCCTTTTGAACCTGCGGGGCTCATACCACATATACCCTCAAATAGCGATATTTGGCATGAACATGATGCTCATTTTCAATATCTGGACATCTACGTGATGACCTATGGCAAAGACTGCAAGGCCCGTATAGCCGAAATCGAAAGAGCCTGTGCTCAGCCAAGGCTTACCGTGAATATCTTCATCGACATGCATGACCCACTTGCACGAATCGCCTACAAATCTCTTATGGAAGACGGCTGCGTATACACAGGATTCATGCCGCTTTCCTCCGGAAGCGAATTCATCATATTGCACAAACCGCTTTGTACAGATATGCATCCCGAAGAAATGAACCTGATTTCTTCTATGCGAACGGAACTTTCAGACATAGGTATTGACTTGAAATAATTGACTTGAACAATGGAGGGAATCGGCAAATGAGAAAACATCAATATCAGAATTCAATTTACTCGAAAGTTCGGAGGACGACCTTGGTGGCGGTGCTCATATCCGCTCTGGTCGTGTTTCTCGTAGCTATGCTCGCCATCCTCGTCATCGGGAAAAATGTCCAAGATGTGAGTAGCGAGCTCGGCACCGACGCTTCCATAGACAGTGTTCAGAATTTGACAAGACTCGCTGAACGTGCCTTGCGTGATGAGGCTTCAAATCGCGCCAAGCTCAGCGACGCACAGCTCCGCATTACGAGCAGTGCCGTGAAAATCATCTCAAAGGAAGCGACCACAATCATGCAAAATCCCGAGAACTATATTCCGCGAGAAGTCCTGCCTCCCGACGCAGCAAACGATGGGAAAATTGTGTCTCAAGTCGTATATGCCGAGGGCACGAATCCATCATCGGTCAGCGGCGAGCTCGGTCTACTTGGCAATCTGGAGGACATTCAGAAAGCCTTTCTGACAAATGACATCGATGTGGGTTCCATGCAAATCGGGACGGAAACGGGAATAATGATCATGACCGACGATGTGTCTGGCGTGAAGACATCGCCATTCGATCCCAGAGGGCGTGGCTGGTACACGGCAGCAAAAGATGAAAACAAGCTGATTTGGACGGACGTTTTCGACGACGCTTTCGGACGAGGGCTCGCCATCACCTGCGCCATGCCCTACTACGGTGAAAACGATGAGTTCAAGGGTGTAGTCGGTGCAGGCACGGCGCTCTCCACCTTGCAGCGCACAGTAACGGCTTCAAATATTGGGAAAAATGGAAAGGCCTTCATTGTCAACGAACGCGGTGAAATCATAATTTCCACAGATATTACTAAGGATGAGGATGGAAACCTTGTACGTGAGAATCTCGCCGAAAGCGATGACGAACGCATGAGCAATGCCGCAAAGGAAATGCTCGAGGGCCATAGAGGTATCGAGACCATCAAGATAGATGACCTGTATTACATCATGGCATACAGCCCCATGTCGGTGAGGCCGTGGACTTTTTGCGTTCTATCCGAGACGAACGAGGCTCTCGCTGCCGTGAAAATGACCGAGGATCACATATCGACCTTTACGAAGGCGGCTCTTTCTGAAATACAGAGAATTTTCATCTATGTGCTTATCATCTTCGCCGTCATTCTCGTCCTGATTGTGCTCCTCTCAATTCGCTATACGCACAAAATCGCAACCGGCATCACAGAACCTATCATCACGCTGACCGAAAACGTACGCAACATGGGTAGCAGCGATGACTTAGACGTTGACCTCAAACTGACGACCGGCGATGAGGTCGAGGAGCTGGCGGACGCCTTCACCGACATGACGGTGCGCATAAAACAATACATAGAAAATCTCACGTCCATTACTGCGGAAAAGGAGCGCATCGGAACGGAGCTTGCTGTTGCAACGAACATTCAGGCTGCCATGCTTCCCTGCATTTTCCCGCCCTTCCCCGATCGCACGGAGTTTGACATCTACGCGATCATGGAACCGGCAAAGGAAGTCGGCGGCGACTTCTACGACTTCTTCCTCGTAAACAAGAACACCCTATGCCTAGTCATAGCGGATGTCTCCGGCAAAGGCGTGCCGGCAGCGCTCTTCATGGTCATCACGAAGACGCTCATCAAGAACAACGCTCAGGCGGGACTGAGCCCCGCAGAAGTCTTCGACACCGTCAACAATCTGCTCTGCGAAAGCAACAGCGCGGATATGTTTGTAACGGCATTTTTGGGACTTCTGGACATTCCTTCCGGCCGCCTCACATACGCAAATGCCGGCCACAATCCCCCTCTGATAAAGCAGGGTGAAAACTTCTTGCCGCTTGCTGTGCAGCCAGGATTTGTGCTTGCTGGAATCGAAGGGTTCAAATTTCAAGAAGATGAAGTAATGCTCGCTGCGGGCGACGCACTATGTCTATACACGGACGGTGTTACCGAAGCCGCTGACAGCGACAATGAACTCTTTTCAATGGATCGGCTTTTGGATGTCGTGAACAGTTCGAACCTTGAAAATTTGAGCGCGTTCACAATAGACATCAAGGCCGCCATAGATAGATTCACGGAAGGGGAAGAGCAGTTCGATGACATTACTATACTTTCCTTCCGTTATGAAGGAGCAAATAGCCCGCAATTCGATGAACTGAAAATTCCGGCCGAGGTAAAAAATCTCGAACAGGTACTGCAATTCATATCTGCCCCCCTTCATGAAAAAGGTGCCCCGAAAGCCCTCATCACGCAAATCGAGGTTGCAGCCGAGGAGGTTTTCGTCAATATTTCAAAGTATGCCTACAAGGATAAAATAGGCGACGTCAAGATTTTGCTATCGACAGATGATGGCCTGACACTTGTCTTTTCGGACACAGGCGATCCGCCGTTCAATCCGCTTGAGAAGGACGATCCGGATGTCAGCCTGTCGGTTGAGGAGCGTGCAATAGGTGGCCTCGGCATCTTCATGACAAAAAAAATCATGGACGAAGTAGGCTACCGATACGAAGACGGCCAAAACATACTGACGCTGAAGAAACAGCTGTGATAACGCGATAACGTTAGCTAACTAAGAGATGCTACGGATTTTCTCGTCAAGCCATGTCTTTATTACCGCTTGACGAGCCACACCAAGTCTGTCAGCAGCATCGTCAAGTGCCGCAACCATCCATTTGGGCATATCAACATTGACCCGCTTTGATTCCCTGTTTGGATAAGTTCGTGTACTCAAGTCCAAATAGGCATCAAGAGGCACACCTTCATCGAACATCCAATCAAACTCAGCTCCTGTAATTTTTTTAGTCTTTGACATATCGTTGCACCTCAAGTTTACCTATCTTATCACATTATCTATGTTCAAACATACCAAATGGCTGCTATATTACACCTTTTCCGAAAATTCACTCCTTAACTGTCATAGTGAGTGTAGCGAAGCGTGGCAATCCATCCCTATCTCCACATCTCAGATGTTCATTTGTCGCATGAAATAAGCACATTATCGCTCGAGATGTTGGATTTGTCCCAGTTTTTGACCAATATTAAGTCAAATTCGGGACAAAAGCCATATTTCGAGGGATAATGTGTCCAAATACATAGAACTGCTCAATCTCTATATGGAGTAGCTTCATAGCCCTTTTCATTTAATGCTAATACCATCTTGTCGAGACGACTACGTCTGGATTTTGCACCATTTTCCTATGAATTGATGAAATCGTCAATGGTAGGCGTATATTGTTGCCAGTTGAATTCAAATACTCTTTCGCGGTCTTTACAGCATCTTTTTGTATTTTCCCCATCAAACTTGCCACTTCCATGCAATCCATCCTTGCGATTAACCAAAACCGTCAATGGAGGAAGCTTCTTCATTTTACAATAACTCTGTATCGGCCCTAAATAATTTCCGACATTCCTGCAGGTAATTTCTTTTTCCAGAATTTCCGCCAGAGACGAATATGTGAAAGTTTGTCGATTTGACGCTGCATATATGAGAATTCCCCATATCTTGTATGCTATCATATATTTTTTCTCATTTTTCTTTTGCAACTAATAATCCTCCACTTTTCTATTGTACAAAAAATTTCTATCCAAAAGGCTGACTACAGACTTTGTAAAAGTTCTACGTTTCATAGTATTATTCAAACGCAAACACTATATGTGAACTTCAAAACTAAAACGGATTATCCAACCTGTAATCTAGTTCGGATATTTTACTCTGCATTTTATCAATTTCCTCGCGAAGTGAAGTTTCTATTGACGATAAATTGTCTTCAAGTAAATTTTTCTTAACTTGAAGCTCTTTTTTTTCTTTTCCTTTAAGAAATCCTAATTTTTCTATTTCTATCGAAAATGTATGTATTTCATTTTTAAGGTTATTAACTTCTTCGGACCCAAGCTGTCTTGTCAAGTCATCAATCATATAATTAGTCTCTTTTATTTCTTGTTCAATATCATTCAACTCGCTACGATTCGCCATCCAATATGAAACAGCCGAAAGCACTCGTTCTTTCTCAATATTACAATCGCCCCCTGTCTTTATCCGCGAATTCTTCAAGATTGATTTGATTTTGCTGTCAGAATAATTTTTGATGTTTATCTTCCTATAGTATGCTGATCCATAAAGAAAGGCCTCCTCCAAATTTATCGAATGTTCAACATCCAGCAGATTTTCGCATCCTGCAAATACAGTTGGCATTCCGAACAATGGGATGGCGATAGAGCCATTGTTGATATGTTTAGGCAGTCGCAAATTTTTTAGCGAGCGGCAATTTCTAAAGGCCTGCGCCGCAATTGTAACCAAGGAAATTGGAATGGTAATATTTGAGATGGAAACACATCCATCAAAAGTATTTTCTTTTATTTCCTTTATTCCATAAGGAATGACTATTTCTCTTAGATTAGAGCACTCTTGAAAAACATTCTTTCCCCATGAACTCATAACGCTTGGAAGTGTCACATTCGTTAATGAAGTGCAACCTGAAAAAACAGCGTCTCCAAATGTGTCAACCCCTTCTGGAACTACAACTTGAGTCACATCCGTGCAAGTCATAAACACGTTCGATGCAATTGCCGTCACACTTTCGGGAATCTCGACGACAGACTTCTCACCAAGATATTTACGCAAGGTGCCGTTCTCAATTACGAATTCGAATTTATCCTCTTGTAATGGAATACCTACAATAGGGGTGTTATTAATACTATCAGGCATTTCACTTATTTCTTTTATAATATCTTCAAATTGAGCTTTTGAATTTGCCACTTGCAATCGATCTGCGATTTTTTCTATTAGAACGCTTGGGCACCCCTCAAATGCGTCTGGCTCAATAGATTTTATAGAATCTGGAATGTCGATGTTTAATAAAGATTGGCAATTGCTGAAGGCTTTGCTCTCTATCTGAAACGCTTTATTCGGAATAGTTACTTCAGTTAAACTTGTACAATCAGCAAATATTCTTGAAGGCACACTGTATATTCCATCTGGTAAAATGGCGCTTTGCAGCGATTCACAGCCCTGAAATACACCTGTATTGACTTCCTTGTAGTCTTTGGTAATGTTGTCAGCAACGCTCGCAACCACACCGATAGTTCCTCCACTCTTGGCGGATTGAATCAAATCCCCCGAGTATTCTTTTGTCAAGCCCTTTGCTACGCCAAATAGATGACCACTTACTGTTGGTGTCGCATCCTTCTTAACAAGATCGTCGCTCACATCCGAAAACACGTCCATAACCCTTGACACGCCTAATGCATTCACACTATTTGGAATAATTACAGAAGTAAGTTTTTTGCAATTCGAAAAGACGCCAGATCGTATTTCAGTAACACTATCAGGAATTGATACGTCAGTTATGCCAAGGTTCGCAAAGGCAAAAGACTCAATTATTGTTACATTATCTGGGATTATCACCTGTGTATCGGAGCCGTTGTACTTATATAAAACCCCTGAAGATATTTCGAAGTCGTTATCAATCGTAACTTTGCCAACAACCTCTACGGCTTCATTTGAGCCAGTCATCATCTTTCGCGCTTCTTCAATTGAATATTTCACTCCACAACTTTGGCAAATAAACACCCCTTCCTGTTTTACTAAATCCGAGCTACCACACATCTCACATACTAACGGCATATTCGTTACCACCTTTCTATTTCATCGACTTAACTTTATTGTTACGGTCTTTCACTTGTCTTAAAATTCGGATTGAGATTTTCTCAACCTGCCCAACATTCTTTTCGTCAACTACGTGCTCAAGTTCTACGACACTGTCCTTTATCGCTTCTTCTTCCGCCTTTAGTCCTTCACTTGACATTGGGTCGGAGTAGCGGATCGCATCTCGCACTTCTGTTAGGCTCTTTTTCACCTTTGCCGTGTCTTCGCCAAAATCTGTAGATTGCTCTATCAACGCTTCAATATCCGCAACCATCAATCTGATGTCTAGGACTTTTGCGTCGGTTCTCCCTCCAACGCTCTCAATGGCTCCCTTGCCCAAAATCAATAGCAATCCGCGTATGATGAACACGGCCAGTAATACAATCTGTAGGATTACTGCAATTATTACTGCCCATTTTGATGAAATATCCGCAAACGACAATGCCAAAACCACTCCGCTGACGACCAACTCGATAATGAAGAAAGTCCACGCGGATGCTACAAATGAAAAGTTCTGTGGGAAATTCTTCATTTTGTCATTTAGGAATGTGATATTGTATGCAAGCCACCCGATGGATACCAGAGTAACTGCGTATGTGATGATGAATACTGCGTCATACGAAGACGCCACCAACCACATTACCAGTGAATAGGCTACTGCGACAATAATCAATATTGCCATTACTATCGTTTTCGTCTTTGCCGTTTTCATATGACTTTCCCTTCCTACAATTTCTGTCCGCACTCGATGCAGAATTTACCTTTGGGTGTTTTCGCCCCACAGTTTGGGCAAAACATCGTATCATCGGGCTTCTTTACTTCACTGCCACATTCAGGACAGAACTTTGCGCTAGCCGGCACCTCAGTTCCGCAACTGGGACAGGCCACGGTTGCCTGTGCCGTTGACGCCGGAGCTGCCGGATTGCCAATTGTTTCAGACATCGCATTGCTTACGACACCTCCAACGGTGCTGCCAACCGTGCCACCGACACCGGAGACCATACCGAGACCAATTCCCATATTGCTGAATTCACCGACACCTTCGTTTTGAGCCACCTTCTCTGCGACATCAAATCCGCGTTCCTGCTGATAGGTAAAGCCTTCCGTCTGCCTCTTTTGAGCAAGACCTTCTGCCTCAATCACCATTCTCTTGGCTTCGGTTGACTGCTCGATGACACCGACCTGTTGCCGTATCTGTGCATCGGCAATGTCGGCGTATTGTCTAAAATGCAGTTCCTTAAATGTCTGATACGCCCTGTCGTCCTCCGGCTTCACAATCGTTGTAATGAAGAACTGCTCCAAAGCAAGACCATATCCGGCGAAATCTTCAAATAGCTTTGTTCGCATAGCCTCGGACATTACTGTCAGATGCTCATCAATGGTGAAGATATTGATTTTGCCCTCACGCATATAATTTGCTAGGTAGGTTTTGAATCGTGTCATTAGAAACGCTCTGAATTTTGCTGTCAGCGTCTGTTGGGAAAGTTCTTTTTCTGTGCCGACAATCTTGATAAGAAGTTTCCGTGAATCTTCTGCACGAAGACTCATTTCTCCGCTTGCGCCTATCTGTATCGGAAAATTGTATGTCGGCTCAACGTATTCAACCTTGCTGTCCGTTCCCCACTTAATGGCCATCTGCTCGGTCTTATTGATGAAGTAAACTTCACAGTGAAACGGAGTTTTTCCATCTGTAGCCATATTGAAGTACTTGCCAATAAGCGGAATGTTTTGGCTTTCAAGCGTGTAGCGTCCTGATGGGAACAGATCCAAAGCTTGCCCATTCATATAGAAGAGCGCTTCTTGCGATTCGTGAACGATTAATTGCGTAGTGCTGTTGAAATCCTCAATGGGATGTTTCCATACGAAGGTAGTATTATCCCCTTCGTATTTGATAATTTGTGATATTTGAGCCAATTTTATCCCTCCCCCTTCAAGCACTATCTATATACAAACGATGCTCCGAGACGGATGGCAACAAACATAAAAGGACACCCGCTCGGTCGCCAAACCACACAATTCGTCACAAGAACTCCTTGTTGAGCAGATGCCCTTTTCTAAGTTCTTGTGAACAATATGTAGTCACGCTGAGCAAATGCCCATGCATAACATGTGTGATTTGGCATAAATATTCTATCATATGTTATACTCAAAAAGTTAATAATGATTTTTAACATATCGTGGAATACAAGAGTGCTGAAGAAAAAGCTGTAATAAGGCGATAACGCTAGCTAACTGAAAAAGCAGGCTGTCTTCTTCAACCTGCTTTTTATATTTCGAGATTGATTTGGGGGAAAATCGACCTCGGGATTTGGAATTTTCGGGGGTTAGCCTCTGGTGCTCATTTCTGATTGGAGCATCAGCGTCACTTCGGTCTCTTTTTCGTCTCCGTCCCTGTTGTATTTGATTTTGACCACATCGCCTGCTTCGTAGTTGAGTAGGCGTTTGATGAGGTCGCTACTGCTCGTGATGGCCTTGCCGTCAAGTTCTGTGATGATGTCCTTGACCTCGAGCCCAGCCACCTCGGCCGGTGAGCCAACCGTTACATCTGTTACGAAGGCACCCTTTTCCACAGCGAGTTTCACGTTCGGATAATTGCTTGCAATGACGCTCACGTCAGCCGCACTTATGCCCATGTAAACCCTCTCGAACGAGCCATTTTTAATAACCTTCTCGATAATAGGCTTTGCTGTATTGATAGGAATTGCGAAGCCCATGCCCTCGGCGGAGGCTTTTGCCGTATTGACACCTATGACCTCACCCCTGCTGTTCAGTAGCGGACCGCCACTGTTTCCGCTGTTGATTGCCGCATCGACCTGAATGAGGCCTTCCATATTTGTCGTCTTTGTGCCGCCGTCGGAGGCAGTTATCTTTCTGTCGAGTCCACTGACCACGCCCTGCGTGATACTGCCGTTGAATTCAAGCCCCAGAGGATTTCCGATAGCCGCAACATATGAGCCTATCTGCACATTATCGCTGTCCCCGAGATCAACGGGGTTCAGACCGCCTGCCTCGATTTTGACTATCGCAAGGTCAACGCTCGCATCGTTCCAGATCACAGTACCTGGGACTTCTGAGCCGTCGCTTAGGAGCACGGTAATTTCCTTGACGTCGCCGTCCATTACCACGTGTGAATTTGTAAGAATATAGCCGGACTTGTCAACTATCATGCCTGTTCCGACGCCGGTAACTTCCGACTCGCCGGCACCGAAGCCAAAGAAATCGCCCTCGCTCACCTGAACACCCTTAGATGTGATACCCACGACAGATGAAAGAACTTTCTTTGCAACAGCCTCGGTTGTGGACATGTCATTGCTAGTCTTTATAGTATAGTTTGGATTGTTTTGTCCATTGCGACCATTGCCGTTCAGGTTCGCACCGATGACGCCACCCAAAACGGACGAGAGCACACAGGCGACGACCAAAATAGCAATCAAGACAAAAAACTTTTTCTTCTCAAATCCGAGTATGTAGGCACCGCTACCACCCGTGTGCCCAACTGTATCTGAAGGGCGACCCGCATTGTAATTGTTTTGAGCCTGTTCGGAGACCCCGACAGGTGCCGTAGCCCGAGTGGCATTTGGATCATAGAAGTCTGCACGAGGCGAGGGCGTAGGCTGAACCGGAGCCACCTGCTCAACAAACACACAACCTCTTTCCTCTGTATAACCCTGAGCCACATCTGTTGCAACCGGAGCCGAAGGCTGCGAAACTCTAATACTATGCGGTGTTCCGGTTATATTCTCATATTTCGGAGCTACATACCCCAAATCAATCCTATCATTTTCCATATATATTTCCTCCTTGTCTCATTTGATACTAAAATAATATACCACATTTCTTAAACGAAACTTAGAATAATGCATACTTTGTGGCTGTAGGCGAGCCGCAGCCACAATTTATAATTTAATATAATATAAAACAAAATTGTATATTTATGGTTATAATGTGATATAATAGCAGAGCCGTCTACCCGCCAGAGCTTTAGTAGCTGAAGGGAGGTGAGCAAATGTCAACAATCCTAGGTTTCCTTGTGGCGGTTGAAGCAAGTGTAGTTGCATACTACATTTGCAAATGGCTCGACCGCTACAAGTAAAAAGACGGCAGAGCATAAAAAAAACACGGAACTAGACCTCCGTGTTTTTTTAGTGAGAAAATGTCAATCCTCAACTTCCTTGTAATACACATTCTGCACCAATCCAGCACAGATGTCAACACCTATTTCTAATATCTGTCAGAAGCGAGCTTTTTATACCCCTCAAATCTGTCGCGAGCGTTCTGCTCAGCCGCCTCGTAGAGGTCCTCGGCAATATCCGGAAACTCCGACTTGAGCGAAGTATAACGCACCTGCCCCATGAGGAATTCTCTGAAATCTCCCGTAGGCACCTTGGAATCAAGCATGAACGGATTGTCGTTGTCCTCTTTGAGACGCGGGTCGTATCTGTAAAGATGCCAGTAACCGGCATCGACCGCATCCTTGATATTTTCCTGAGTACGTCCCATACCCTTCCTGATACCGTGATTGATGCAGGGTGCATAGCCGATGATGAGCGAAGGACCGTCAAAGCTCTCGGCCTCAACAACAGCCTTCATGAACTGATTGATGTCAGCGCCCATGCCGACCTGTGCGACGTAGCAATAGCCATAGGACATAGCCATCATGCCGAGATCCTTCTTCTTTATACGCTTACCTGAAGCCGCAAACTTTGCAATGGCCGCTTCCGGTGTAGCCTTTGAAGCCTGACCACCCGTGTTCGAGTAGACCTCCGTGTCGAAGACGAGAATGTTGATATTCTCACCCGATGCAAGCACGTGATCGAGTCCGCCATAACCTATATCGTAAGCCCATCCGTCTCCGCCGAGTGCCCAGACAGATTTTTTCACTAGGAAGTCCTTGCGACTGACTATGCTGTAGATAGCCGCCTTCGCGACTCCGACAGCTCCGGTTTCCTCACTCGCCACCTTTGCAAGCTGCTCCGATACGCGCCTCGTCTCGTCCGGATCATCTCTGAATTCGAGCCAATCCTTTGCGGCATTTGTGAGTGCCTCAGACGCGCCGTATTCAGCAAGCATTTCCGCCGCATCGACCAGCTTTGACCTCATCTGACGAACGGCCACAGCCATGCCGAGTCCGTATTCCGCATTGTCCTCAAACAGCGAGTTGCCCCATGAAGGACCTCTGCCGTTCTCGTCCTTGCAGTAAGGCATCGATGGTGCAGAAGCGCCCCAGATAGACGAGCAACCCGTCGCATTTGCTATCATCATTCTATCGCCGAAGAGCTGCGTAACAGCCTTGATATACGGCGTCTCGCCGCAACCCGCGCAAGCTCCGGAAAACTCGAGATAGGGTTTCGCGAACTGGCTACCCTTCACCGACTGCTTGGACACGATATCGTCCTTTGCAGGAAGACTGCGCGCGTATTCCCAGTTTGCAATCTCGTCCGCGTCGTCCGCCTCGCCCCTCATTACTAGGGCCTTGTCCTTTGCCGGACAGACGTTTGCACAGTTGCCGCAACCCAGACAGTCAAGTGGACTTATCTGCATCCTGTAACCGAGTCCGCCGAGCCCCTTGCCGGCCGCCGCGATGGTTTCGAAGCTATCCGGTGCATTTCTCAGGTCGTCCTCGTCCGCAAGAGTCGGTCTGATTGCAGCGTGTGGGCAGACAAACGAGCAGTGGTTGCACTGAATACAGTTGTCCTGCTTCCACACGGGAATGAGGTCTGCAACGCCCCTCTTTTCGTATTTTGAAGTCCCTGTTGGGAACGTTCCGTCTTCCATGCCCTTGAATGTGCTGACCGGAAGACTGTCGCCCTCCTGCCTGTTCATTGGCTCGAGAATCTCAGTAATGAACTCTGGTACATTGCGCTCAGCGCCCGCAGGATCCTTTGCCTTCTTCCATGCCTCGGGCACCTCGACCTTGACTATGCCGTTTATGCCTTCGTCTACCGCGGCGAAGTTCATATCTATTACTTTCTGTCCCTTCTTACCATAGGAAGAGACGATTCCATCCTTTAGATATCCGACCGCATCGTCCACGGGAATGACCTCGGTCAGCTTGAAAAACGCCGTCTGCATGATCATGTTGATTCTGCTGCCCAGACCGATTTCCTTACCGATTTTCACGGCGTCGATAATGTAGAAGTTGATATTCTTATTTGCAATCGCCTTCTTTACTGAAGCTGGCAGGTGAGTTTCCAGATCCTCCTGCGACCAATGCGTATTGAGGACGAAGGTGCCGCCCTCCTTCACATCCTTGATGATGTCGTAATGAGCGATGTAACTCTGGTTGTGGCAGGCCACATAATCAGCTCTGTTGATAAGGTAAGTGGATTTGATCTTTTTCTTGCCAAATCTGAGATGCGAAATCGTAACGCCTCCCGACTTCTTTGAGTCGTATGCAAAATATCCCTGAGCATACATGTCCGTGTGGTCGCCGATGATTTTGATCGCAGTCTTGTTTGCGCCGACCGTACCATCGGAACCGAGACCCCAGAACTTGCACATGATAGTGCCTTCGGGCTCACTCGACACCAGTGGATCGTAGTCAAGCGACAGATGCGTTACGTCATCATCGATACCCACTGTGAAATTGTTCTTTGTCTTCTCAGCCTTCATGTTGTCATAGATTGAGACTATCATGCCGGGTGTCGTATCCTTCGAGCCAAGACCGTAACGCCCGCCATAAATCTCCGGCGAAATTTTCTCATCATAAAGCGTCGATTGAACGTCGAGGTATAGAGGCTCTCCGAGCGAGCCTGGCTCCTTCGTCCTGTCGAGCACGCTGATCTTCTTCGTGCTCTTCGGAAGGACTTTGAGGAACGCCTCCTTCACGAATGGTCTATAGAGCCTGACCTTGATGAGGCCGACCTTCTCTCCTTGAAGAAGCTCGTCGATAGTTTCCTCTATGGTCTCACAGACCGAACCCATAGCTACTATGATGTGCTCCGCGTCGGGTGCCCCATAGTAGTCGAATGCGTGATATTCTCTGCCAGTAATTTCGCTGACCTTTTCAAAGTAATCGTCAACGATGGCAGGAAGCCTATCGTAGAACGGATTTGAAGCCTCTCTGACCTGAAAGAAAATATCCGGATTCTGTGCCGTGCCTCTGATGACCGGATGCTCCGGATTGAGTGCATTGCTTCTAAACTCATTGAGCGCATCAAAATCGAGCAGTCTGTCGAGGTCTTCATAGTCCCAAAGCTCAATCTTTTGGACCTCGTGAGAAGTTCTGAAACCATCGAAGAAATGAAGGAACGGTACCTTCGACTTGATTGTGGCAAGGTGAGCAACAGCCGCAAGGTCATTCACCTCCTGAACAGAGGAAGAGGCGAGCATAGCAAAGCCCGTCTGCCTCGTTGACATAACATCACCGTGATCTCCGAAGATGCAGAGTGCATGTGTTGCGAGCGTCCTTGCACTCACATGGAATACGCAGGGAAGAAGCTCACCCGCGATCTTGTACATATTTGGAATCATGAGGAGCAATCCCTGAGATGCTGTGAACGTCGTGGTCAAAGCACCTGCCGCAAGCGAGCCGTGAAGAGCTCCTGCCGCACCGCCTTCGGATTGCATTTCCGTGAGCTGAACCCTCTGCCCGAAGATGTTCTCTCTGCCATGTGCCGCCCACTCATCGACTGACTCCGCCATAGGTGAGGAAGGCGTGATTGGGAAAATAGCAGCTACATCGGTAAAAGCATATGCTACGTGAGCCGCCGCTGTATTTCCATCACATGTCTTTATTATTTTCTTCTTAGCCATATAATATCTCCTACTTACTTACAATATATTTCTAACTTCATTCTTCATCATGTGTGCATATGCACACAAAAATGCCTACTTCCATATAATTATATCATCATTTGCAGAATGCAACTCTAATTTTCCAAGAATAATATATGGTTTTTAGCCGTGCCCGTGCACGAAAACAAAGGAATTACAATTTTATGGGAGTAATGTTGTGTGCACCCAATGTGCATTTGTATATATTTTCAATAATTGGGGTAATTTAGGTGGAAAACCATTATGTTTCGGAAAGAATACGACAAATCTCGTCGGCAATACGATAAAGTGGTAGTTGAGCCATCACAGCACCGGTCATATATGCAGCCATAGGCATACCGTATACCACGGAACTTCTCTCATCCTGCCCAATTGTATATCCACCGACAGACCTGATTCTTTTCAGCCCTGTAGCGCCGTCGGCTCCCATACCCGTGAGAATGACGCCAAGAGCCTTCTTTCCAGCCACCTTTGCAACCGAATCAAACAAGACATCGACCGACGGCCTATGTCCGTTGACCTTTGGATTCTTATTGATCTTGACGGCGTAGCCCGTGCCCTTTCTGACAAGCTCCATATGAAAATCACCCGGTGCAATCAATATACGCCCGGGCAAAACATCGTCCCCATCTTCGGCTTCCTTCGCCTGTAGGTTTGTAATGGTGTTCAGCCGCTGAGCATACATCTGCGTGAAGCCTGGCGGCATATGTTGCACGATGACGATACCTGGCATATTCGATGAAAATTTCGTAAGGATACTGTTTATCGCTTCCGTGCCGCCCGTCGAGGCTCCTATCGCAATGATTCGCGCCGGATCGACCGGTGTCTTCAACCCCTCAACGGTGAGTTCGATCGTCTCGGGCTGATTGCGTCTGAATGCATACTGGGCAGATGAGGCCGCCAAAATCTTCGCCCGAAGCTCCGTGAGAAAAGAATTCGCATCGCCGTTCACATTGTCGGGCTTTGCAATGAAATCAAAAGCTCCCGCATCAAGAGCCTCAAAAACACTTTCCCTCAGCGATGAAACGACTATTACCGGCAAAGGATACTGCGGCAAGAGCTTGCGAAGAAATTTGATACCGTCCATCTTCGGCATTTCAATATCCAAGGTCATGACATCGGGAGCCAGCTTCGGAATCTTGTCCTTCGCGTCAAAAGGATCAGCCGAGAAACCAACGACCTCAATCTCATTGTCCCCTTCAAGACCCTTGATAATAATTTCTCTGAATAGCAGTGAATCGTCCACCACCATTACTTTTATTTTTGACATGGTTTAGATTTCTGCGTTCGGTGTCGCAATACCATCAATGATATCGATTTCATCATCTCTCAAAAGTTTGTCCGCGTCCAGAAGAAGCTGAACCTGATCCCCGACCTTGCCGATACCCTCGATGTATCTATTTTCGAAGCCCATGGTTCCGCCCTGCGGAGGCTGAGCAATCTGCTCATCTTCGATGGTCAGAACATCGTCCACCTTGTCAACGATGAGCCCAACCGCAATCGAATGGACATCGATGACGACTATACATGTCCTCTCGGTATAGGGAATTTCTTCCTTTCCAAACTTGAGCCTGACATCGATCAGCGGAATGATACGGCCTCTGAGGTTGATGATGCCTTTGACATAATCGGGCGTCTCCGGAACTTTGGTCGCCTCCTGGATCCCAATGATTTCGGTGACAAACCTGATGGGCAGACCGTAAACATTATCCTCAAGCGTGAACGTCAGATACCGTCCATGCTGTGTATCCTCTTCAAAAACTTCATCATTGAATGCCATCATTGCCCTGTCCTCCATCCATTACTGAGTAATTATTTTGCTACTATATTTCGTTCGAGTCTTTTCCTATTGAATTCACGGTGACACCTCCCGTTGCAAGGTCGAAGTGAAGCGTCCTACCGTAATTTTCTCCGACATCTTCGGACAATATCGGGATACCCAAATTGCCCAACTGTTCCCGCACCGCATCTACATTTCTTTTGCCAATCGTGCTGATGAAGGACTCGCCGTCAAAGTTGAACATATCAGCCCCACCTGCAATCTTCGCCTTCAGATTTTCCTTCCGCGCACCAGCCCTTGTCAAATCGTTCACGAGGTCTCCTATTGCGGTATCGGCAAATTTCATTCTATCGCTTACACCGGCGTTCTTCTTGATACCGCTGTCAGGTAGCATGATATGAGACATTCCGCCCACGCCGGTATCGCTGTCTATCAGGCAAATTCCGACGCAAGAACCCAAAGCATAAGTTACCAGCACGTCCGGCTTCTTTGCCGTTTTGAAATCAGAAATACCAACCAGAACATTTTCGCTCATATTTCAAGGCCCAACCTCGTCATTATCTTATTCAACGATGGCATATCAGCAAATAGTATGACGTGACTGTTGAGCTTTCTTTCTTCCGTGCTGAATGTTTCCTCGATGAACATTATCTTGCTGTCAAATGCACCAAACTCTATGACCGGTGCCGCCAAAAGTGCACCGAGCATATCTATTGCCGCATAAGGTACCGAAATATCGAAATTCAAGCCTGTAAGCGAGGCGATGGAGCCTAGGTATGATGAGCCCAAAATATTGCCGAATTCTTTGATGGTTGAGATTTTCATCTCGGAGAGGAAATGATCATCGGTCTTCTCGATTCCGACGAGCATTTGTGTGATCAGTTTTGCGTCTTCAAACGGAAGGATAAAGAGGACCGTGCCTCTGACGTCTCCATGAAAGTTGACGAGTATAGCTATAGCCAAATCCTCCGGCTCGCCTATCGCTCTGACGACGTTGTCGTAGCCTTCGACTTTCACATTCGGTATGCTGATGGTTACACTTTCATCGAGAAGGACGCTCAAAGATGTCGCGGCATTGCCCGCCCCAATATTGCCTATTTCTCTTAGGACATCAATGTGGCTATCTTGCAATTCATTGTAGGAATTAATCACTTTTTATCTCCTGTGCCTTCAGGTTTGTGCCTCGGCTTTTCAAGAACCTTCTTCGAGGCCCTCGTGAGTCCTATGATCACATCTGATTCGTATTGCAACCTATACACGTCGACGAGCTGAGCATATAGCCTTCCACCGTCCGTATTCACATATTTTGTCGGAAGAGAGTTCAGCGTGAGAGCAAGTATATCCTCACGGTTTTCTTCCGTGTCGGGAACACCCATCTTCTGCATAACAGAAGGTAGCAAATCCTCAGCAAGTATTCTTACCAGATTCATGGGTTTTTCTCTATTTTTGCCCATTACTTTCCTCCGTTTATTCTACTGGTAAATCGCCCCAATCGGCGATCAATCAAGCACATTCTTCACGGTCTGAACTAATCTTTCAGGCTTAAAAGGCTTGACGATAAAATCCATGGCACCGAGTTTGACGGCCTCAATGACCATGTTCTCCTGCCCCATGGCGGAGCACATCACAACTCGAGCGTCCTCGTCGGCTCCCCTTATTTCCTGCAAAGCGGTCAAACCATCCTTCACGGGCATCGTGATATCGAGAAGGACCAAATCAGGCTTGGCCTCGGCGAATAGCTCCACGGCTTCCTCACCGTTGCCTGCCTCGATGAACTCGGAAAAGCCCGCTTTTTTCAGGTTCTCCTTTATCATCATCCTCATAAAGGCAGCATCATCCACTATCATAATTTTTGGCATTTTCGACGTTTCTCCTTTTGCACTGCTTATACGAAAAAGCAAATGGATATAATTCAAACGCAAACTGATAATTGTAATTATAGCGTGGTTGTTATATTTAATCAATGAAAGAAATATGTTTTATATGTGTATTATTTGTATTATAATTAATTATCAATCGTTACTGTGATAATAAGGTGCATTTATGGCGGAAGATTTCAACAACGACTCATTATTGGAGCTATATTTGTATGAATCAACATCACTTCTTGATTCGCTTGACAATATACTTCTCAGTGCTGAGTCCGACCGGATTTTGTCGAGCGAAAACATCAATGAAATATTCAGAATAATGCATACCATCAAGGGCAGTTCAGCCATGATGGCCTATACTGTGATTGCCGAGGTCGCTCACAAGACGGAGGACCTTTTTGCTGTAATAAGGGAAGTTGGGCTTGCCGACGAGTATTTTGATGAGCTTTTTGACAGCGTGCTCTCGTCATCGGATTTTTTGAAAAAGGAAATTGCAAAGGTCGAGGCTGGCGACACATTGGAAACCGAAGTTCCGGCTGTAACGGAGACCCTTATTTCTCTCAGAGGAAGGATAAAGGCCGCTTTCAGAGGTGAAGATGCGCCAAAGGCAGATATAGGAAGAACATTGGGCGGCATCAAAGCTCCGGCCACACCGGAGGTTCGCAATCCCGAGCCCATTCATGTCAAAGAACCCGAACCGGATATTGAAAAGACCATGCCGGTTGCACCGGAAGGTGGCAGAATTCTCGGCGTAGAGCCGACGCAGGACGCTACTGTTTCCATCAGCGCTGATATTTCAAAGGTTACATCGAGGGTCATAGAAAAAAGCGGCGGCGGATCACTTTCCGAGCCGACTACATACTACCTGCACGTGCATTTCAACGAAGGCTCAAAGATGGAAAACATCAGGGCTTTCATGCTCGTGAACAAACTCAGCGAAAAAGGCGTCGTTGAAAGGTCTATTCCTGACAATCTTGAAAACAATTCCGATGCCGCAAACCAAATCATAGAGCACGGGCTTTATGTGGCCTTCACGACAACGATGTTCAGAGAGCAGATAGAGGCACTTGCCAAAGGAACTCTGTCGGTTGAAACCGTGTCTTTCGTGAGAAGAATGCCTGACGAGACAGGGACACCCACACAGCAAAAGGCGGCGGTCGCACCTACCATTTCGGTGGCGACACCCGCTACCAATGCCAATGCCTCGGCCAAAACTGCCGAGAGCCCGAGCCTGCCCACACCTGTAGTGGCTACGCCTCCGCAAGAAAAAGCGCCCGCTGTTATTCCATCGCAAAACAGCCTTTTGCAAAGGGCCAGACCTATTCCTACATTTACTCAGAAACCCGCGGGCAACGGCGAAGGCATCATCGGCAGCCCAAACAAGGAAGTCCCAAAGCAGACGGCTCCGGCAAACATAGGCGAAAATACTCCGGCGGCACCAAGCACGGCTGTTCCGGCTACGCCAACGGCACCAAGCATTGCGGTAACCGATACAGCAAGACCCCAAAAGGCGGTTTCTAAAGTTGAAACGGTGAAGACCGAAGCGCCTCAAAATGCTGCTCAGGCTCCGGCCGCCGGCATAGGTGGCACAAAGCAGAGTATTATCAGCGTCGATCTGAAAAAACTCGATTCTCTCCTAGATCTCGTGGGTGAAATCGTCATAAATGAATCGCTAGTCACCGAAAATCCGGATTTGGCGGGACTTGAACTCGCAAATTTCGACAAGGCGGCTCGCCAACTCGACAAGCTCACAAATGAGCTTCAGGACACGGTGATGTCCATTCGCATGCTACCCGTATCCATGTCTTTCCAACGCATGAGGCGCATAGTGAGGGACATGAGCAAATCGCTCAAAAAAGATGCAGAGCTCGTCCTTGTAGGCGAAAATACCGAAGTCGACAAGACCATACTCGACGCTCTTACAGACCCTATCATGCATCTAGTGAGAAATGCTATGGATCATGCGCTCGAATCTCCCGAAGAAAGGCGAGCGGCCGGAAAAAATCCCGTCGGTCATGTCATACTGTCCGCTCAAAACAGCGGCGGCGACGTTATCATTTCCGTGAGCGACGATGGAAGAGGTCTCGACAAGAATCAGATACTTGAGACGGCAAGAAGCAAAAATCTTCTGAGAAAGCCCGAATCGGAATACTCCGAAAAGGAAATCTACAATCTTCTCATGGCGCCAGGCTTTTCTACAAGGGAGGACGTTACCGAATTTTCGGGAAGAGGCGTCGGGATGGACGTCGTGAAGAGCAATATCGAAAAAATCGGCGGCACTGTCATTCTCGAGAGCAAAAAGGGACAGGGAACCAACGTTATTTTGAAGATACCGCTCACCCTTGCCATCATTTCATGTATGGAAATATCGCTCGGCAAGGACATATACTCCATTCCCATTTCAAATATCAAGGAGTCCTTCAAGGCACAAAACGGGCAGCTTATCAGCGACCCGCTCGGCAACGAGATGATCATGCTCAGAGGCGTTGCCTATCAGGTTATTCGGCTTTATGAAGAGTTTCATATTGACGACGCGACGAAGAGCATCGACGACGGTATCCTCGTTTTGGTCGAATCGGGCGACAAACACGCCTGCCTTCTTACGGACGCTCTCATCGGGAAATTCCAAGTCGTCGTCAAGCCCACGCCAAAATATCTGAATAGATTCGGGGTCAAAAATTCCGGAATTTCGGGTTGCACTATCATGGGCAATGGCAATATCAGCCTGATAATAAACGTCCAAGGGCTCATCACATGATTTCCATTACTGACGACGAGCTTAAGAGACTTTCGGACTATGTCAGGGAACATTACGGCGTCAATCTCATCAACAAACGCACACTCATAGAAGGAAGGCTCGGTCTGCAACTCTCCGCCAGAGGGTTTGATTCCTATGGCGAATATTTGAATTTTGTGATAAATAGTCCGGACAAGACAGAAATATCCAATATGCTCAATCGCCTGACGACCAATCACACGTATTTCATGAGGGAGAGCGACCACTTCACCTTCTTTCAGGATACGGTTCTGCCTTGGATTGACGGCGAGCTTCATGACAAGGATCTCAGACTTTGGAGCGCGGGTTGCTCCACTGGTCAGGAAGCGTATGCCCTGTCGATTTCGATTTTGGAGTACACGGGCACACACATTTCTTCCGTTTGGGACTCGAAGATGCTTGCTTCTGATATTTCAAATGAAGCGCTCAGGGTCGCGTCGAACGGCATTTATGAAAATGAAGACCTGTCTTCTGTCCCCGAAAATCTTCGGAGCAAATATTTCATACCGGTAGACGAGAAGTCAAGTCGGGTCATTCCAGCACTGCGAAACAACATAGCCTTCAAGAACATAAACCTCATGGACCCTATCGATGCAAAGAAACCATTTCATACTATTTTTTGCAGAAATGTAATGATATACTTTGACAATCCAACCAAGATGAAGCTGATTGACAACTTCTATGATGCGATAATTCCCGGCGGTTATTTCTTCATCGGGCACAGCGAATCGCTGGCAACTTTAGACCACAGATTCACCTACGTACGCCCATCAATCTACCGTAAGGAAGTCTGATCACTTCTTCTTTTTGGCCTTTTTCTGAGCTTTTTCAACCTTTTCGTCGGTCTCGAAATACGTTCTCAGCAGATTTTTCCCGATATACATCGCCGTATCAACCTTCATTGAAATGGACATAAACAGAAGGAAAAGCTCCGTCGCGTCGTCCGCATCGGGTTCAAGGTCTCTGTATCTTTCCTTGATATTTTCCATATCTGCCAAAATGCCATCAGCAATCTTCTTTCTCTGTTCCTTGAAATCAGGAAGAAAAGTCTCGTATATCTTGACAAAGTCGATTTTATCTTCAAATTCGGACTCGTAATTCTCCACGAAAGGCTTCATTATCGCCTTGATGTCATTCATCTGGAAGGTCGTCTTCAGGCAGAGAATGAGTTCCATCATCACGAGCTGGCTTTTGTCATACTTCCGCCCTTCGGGTGAGGGCAACAAGTCATTCTTCACGTAGTTTGCGATCATACTCTTGGTGAGTAGCGGATCCTTTCCATATATGCCAAGCTTATCGCTGATAAACTGTGCAGCCTGATCCGCATAGAGCTCGACATTCGGAAAGTCCTCAGGCTCGATGACAGCCTCCTTCAAAAACAGCTCTGAAAATTCTCTAATATACTCTTCATATCTCATTTCGCTTCTCCTTCAATCAATAGAAAACCCTAATAGCGATTTTAATAATTTTATCATAGGCTTTGCTATAACGCAATATAGGTTAATCATAAACTCATAACTAAAAACGTCATTGCGAACCAATATAAAACGTCATTGCGAGTGCAACGAAGCAATCCATCGTACCCTGGATTGTTTCGCTTCGCTCACAATGACGCGCAATAATTATATTAACGGATTTTTTTTGTTGCTCTTTTCTAGGTCGCCGAGCGAGTTGAGTGCCTTACCCGTTCCGATTGCTACGCAAGCTTTCGGATCATCAGCGATGAAGACTTCAATGCCCGTGCGCTGTTTGATTCTCTTGTCGATGCCATCGAGCAAAGCGCCGCCGCCCGTGATGACGATTCCGCTGTTCGAAATGTCAGCCGCGAGCTCCGGAGGAGTCTTTTCGAGAACGTGGTGAACCGCCTCGGTGATGGTCGTGAGCGGCTCGTCGAGCGCATCGAGCATCTCATCTGACGTGATTTCAATCGACTTTGGAAGGCCGGAAACGAGATCTCGCCCTCTGCATTCATAGGTGATGGCCTGCTCCCTTGGAAACGCCGTCCCTATCTTCATCTTCATATCTTCCGCCGTTCGCTCGCCGATATAAAGTTTGTGTTCCTTGCGCATATATTTGATAACAGCATCGTCCATGCTGTCGCCGGCTATCTTTACCGACTGGCTAGTAACGATTGTGCCGAGTGAAATGACAGCAACGTCCGATGTGCCGCCGCCTATGTCTATGACCATCTTGCCGTCCGGCCCAGTGATGTCAAGGCCTGCACCTATGGCTGCCGCGACCGGTTCCTCCATCAGATAGACGGACTTGCCGCCTGCCGCAGTTGCAGCTTCGATAACCGCCCTCTTCTCAACTTCAGTAACGCCGCTGGGGACGCAAATCATGATACTGGGTTTGAAGAACTTGCTACGACCAATACTCTTCCTGATGAAATGTTTGAGCATACGCTCCGTAACATCGTAATCAGAAATGACGCCATCACGAAGCGGTCTGACCGCAACGATACTGGCCGGCGTGCGTCCAAGCATGAGTCTGGCTTCCTCACCCACTGCCAAAATGTCGCCCGTCTCTTCGTTCATAGCGACGACGGAAGGCTCGTTCAAAACGATACCCTTTCCCTTTATATATACCAATACGTTGGCTGTACCTAGGTCGATACCGACCTCATCCACAAACGCCAATCCAAATCACTCCCTTCGCAAAATGCACCTTCATAATAGTGCATGCAGTGCCTTCTAATGTGCAATTACACAGTTTATTATTATATCGAATTTTGGCAACAATTACAATGCCGCATTTTGAATTGCTTCCCCTAAGATTTCGAGTCCTGCGTCTATTTCCGGCTTTTCTATGATGAGAGGCGGTAGCAGCCTGACCTTATTCTTCGCCGCACCCGTGAGCAATCCCTTCTCAAGGCAGAGCTTGACAACCTTTTTCGCGTCCACAGCTCCTATGTCCAGCCCAATCATGAGGCCTTTGCCAGTAACTTCAAGGACACCGGCCATCTCTTCAGCCTTACCCCTCATGTATTCACCTTTTTTTGCTATTTCCCTTATGAATGTTCCGTCCTCAAACTTGGAGAGAACGTATTCCGCTCCGGCACAGACGACGGGATTGCCGCCATAGGTCGAGCCATGCTCACCAGGATTGAATACATCCTTCGTCTTCTCACCAAAGATCACCACACCTATCGGAAGTCCGCCGCCGATACCCTTAGCGACCGATACGATATCCGGCTTTATGTCGAAATACTCGTAGGACATGAATTTACCAGTTCTTCCAATTCCGGTTTGAACCTCGTCGGCTATCAGCAAGACGTCCTTTTCCTTGCAGATTCTATCTATTTCGCGGACGAATTCAGAGCTGAGATCGTTGACACCGCCATCACCTTGAATGAATTCGACCATGATTGCACAAGTATTTTCATCGATTGCTTCATTTAGAGACTCGAGGTCGTTCACCTTCGCATAGCCGAAACCCTGAGTACGCGGCGTGAAAAATTTCTGAGATGCATTCTGCCCTGTCGCCGATGTGGTCGCCATAGTCCTCCCGTGGAATGAGCCCTCAAGCGTTACAATCTTATACCTGCTCAAATCCGAACCGGTCTCGCCCCCATACTTCAGCAAGCTATATTTCCTCGCAGCCTTGATGGCGCCCTCGTTTGCCTCCGCACCGGAATTTGCGAAAAATGCCTTTTCCATCTCGGTAAGTTTGCATATCTTCTCGGCGACCCGTGCACAAGGCTCCGTGTAGAACAAATTCGAAGCATGCTGTATTTTGTTCGCCTGTTTCGTGACGGCGAGAACCCATCCTTTGTCAGAATAGCCGAGCGAGTTCACGCCAAGTCCCGATGTGAAATCTATATATTTCTTGCCGTCGGCGCCTTTAGCATAGACGCCCTCGCCGCTTTCAAGTACGACATCGTACCGATTGTAAGTAGAGGCAGTATACCTATCCTCAATTTCCCGAATCTCAACTGAATTCATATTTTCCCTTCATTAATTATCCGAGTCCCAATACCGCCCTCGCTGAACTCCCTCAGAAGTGCGTGTTCCTCTCTACCGTCGATGATAGCCACCTGCGAAACCCCGCGCGTAACCGCATCCACCGACCCCAAAATCTTCGGAATCATTCCACCCGCAATAGTTCCGTCGCTGATGAGGCTACCTATTTCGGGGATAGAAATTTCAGAAACGAGCGTGCTTTCATCGTCCTTGTCCAGAAGAAGACCCTTCACATCGGACATCTGAATAAGAAAATCCGCCTTGAGGGCAATCGCAATCTCGCTCGCAGCCGTGTCCGCATTCACATTAAAAATCTGTCCGCCTTTACCTATGGCAAGGCTTGCAATTACTGGTGTGTATCCTGCATCAAGGGCGACGGTAATAGGCTTCGTATCCACCTTAGTTACTTCGCCAACAAAACCGAGGTCCGGCTTCTCCTTCTTCACGGCAACGAGCATAGAGCCATCGATACCGCAGATCCCGAGGGACTTCACACCCTTTTTCTCAAGCAGCGACACGAGCTCCTTGCTGACCTTCCCCGAAAGCACCATCACCGCAATTTCAACAGTCTCGGCGTCGGTATACCTGAGCCCATCGACAAATTTCGTCTCCTTACCCAGCTCCTTCGAAACGAGGCTGAGCACAGGACCGCCGCCGTGCACGAGCACGACCAGGGCCCCCACGGATTTCAGCACAGCAATATCGTCCATTACCATAGACTTGAGCTCGGGAGACTGCATAGCCGCCCCCCCATATTTCACAACGATCGTGCGACCGCTTACATCAAATTTCTGCTGTGTCATCACCGCCTATGTCCTGTACATCCCATTGATTTTCACGTATCCGTAAGTCAGGTCGCAGCCATAAGCCTCGGCCTCGGCCATGCCGTCGTGCAGATTGACAAGAATCGTGATGTGCTCCTCGCCAAGGATTTTTTTCGCCTTAACCTCATCGAAATCGATGTCCTTCGAGCCCTTGCAGACCGAGAGATCGCCGGCCTTCGAACGAAGCACCACATCCACGTTGTCCACATTGAACGTCCCGGGAGAGTAGCCGACCGCGCAGAGCACCCTGCCCCAATTCGCGTCGCTACCGAATATCGCCGTCTTCACAAGATCGGATTGAATCACCGTCTTGCTGATAGTCATCGCAATGTCGTCCTTGGGCGCGCCGCTGACCCTGCACTCTATGAGCTTCGTCGCACCCTCGCCATCTCTGGCAAGTTTCTTCGCAAGATTGACCGTCACCAAATTGAGAGCCTTAGCGAAAATGTCGAATTCTGCATTTTCCGACGTGATTCTCTTGTTTCCGGCCTTGCCATTTGCAAGTATCACCACCGTATCGTTCGTCGATGTGTCGCCGTCGATACTTATCTGGTTGAACGAGTGGTTGATGTCCTCTTTCAGGCACTCCCTGAGCAGGTTGCTGTCGATAGCCACGTCCGTAGTAATGAAGCCGAGCATGGTCGCCATCTGCGGATTGATCATGCCGCTACCCTTTGCAATGCCGCCGATATGGCAGGTCTTTTCGCCGATTTTGAAGCTGACCGCCACTTCCTTGTTGAACGTATCCGTAGTCCTTATCGCCTCGCAGGCCGCGTCCGAGCCATAATCCTTCGCCTTTTTGTCGCCGGTCAAAACCACCTTTGCAGCCTTGGGTATGCCTGCCTCAAACGGCCCAATGGAAAGCGGCTTGCCGATGACGCCCGTGCTGCAAACGAGCACGTCCTCCGCCGTGATGCCGAGTGCGTCGCCCGTGAGTTTGCACGTCTGCATCGCTATCTCAAGACCGTTCGCCGCGCAGGTATTTGCGTTCCCGCTGTTGACTATGACCGCCTGCGCCTTGCCGCCCTTCAAGTGCTCCTTAGTAACGATGATTGCGGAGCCCTGAACCTTGTTCGTCGTATAAACTCCGGCGGCCGAGCAAGGAACTTCGCTGAAAATGAGCGCCAAATCGCGCTTCTTCGACCTATGTTTGAAGCCCGCATGTATGCCGGTCGCGTGGAAACCCTTCGGCGCGCAGACGCCATTCTTGATGTATTTGAACTGCTGCGTTTTCTTCGCAGGCGTTTTCTTTTCTGCCGTTTTTGTCGCTGTTGCCATTTTTTTCTCCTATTCTCCAGTAATGAGGCCTTTCACCTCCGGCAGTCCAAGCATGATATTCATGCACTGTATGGCCGCACCGGACGCACCCTTTCCAAGGTTGTCATACCTCGTAATTATATCAATTCTTTCATCATTTCCCTCGATGAGTATCTCCAGATCGTCCCTGCCGCTCATCTTGTAGGCGGAAAGAAAACCCGCCTCGGGATCCGCACCAAGCGGTCTCAAACATATGAGCGGACAATCCCGATAATATTCAGCGAATACATCATGAATGTCTGCCACGGACACCTTCTTCTGCAATGCACCTATTTCAATCGGAACCGACACGAGCATGCCGCTGTAATAGCTCGCAACTATCGGCGAAAAAATCGGCGCCTTATTCAATCCGGAAAACTTCGTCATCTCCGGAAGATGCTTATGAAATTGCGTGAGCCCGTATTGTCTGGGCGCCGCGAGAAAGTTCTGTTTGTCCGCGCCTACAGCTGAAAGTGCCTCCTCGTAGGCTTCGATCATCTTCTTGCCACCTCCGCTATAACCAGTAATGGAATGAAATGAGACCAAATCCTCCCTTTTTAGAAGACCAGCCTCAATGAGAGGTCTGACAGTAATGATGAACCCTGTGGCATGACAGCCTGGCACTGCAACCAAGTCCGATTTCCCCGAAAACATATTCACGCCGACCTCCGAAGTGTCCGCGTTTCTATTCGTGAACAACTCCGGCATCCCATACGCCCAATTCGGATATGTCCTATGCGCGGTCGAACAATCAATGATGCGAACCCCTGTGAATCGTGACTTTTCGCCATAGATAGCATACTCCGCCATAATTGCGTTCACAATTTCCTTCGAGCCCTCATCAGGAAGGCACAAAAAGGTGATGTCAGCCTCAAGTATGGCGCCCATCCTCGTCTGAACATCCTTCCTCATCTCATTCGGAATCTCAACGAGCTCTATATCATCCCTCGACGAAAGCCTACTCGCAAGTTTCAATCCTGTAGTCCCGACATTTCCGTCTATAAATATTTTATACATCACCATTCCTCATATCTAATCGTTACAATACCAACGATAATACACGATTACAGTGCATCTTGTCAACACATTTCTGCATATTTATTCATAAAAATGTATATTTATGCACGCATTTTCGCTCACCTTAAAATTATAGCATGTTTGAATATGTTTTTTGACAAAGTGCCATTATGTAATATATAATTAACAGCGATGTGCGCCCGTAGCTCAGCTGGATAGAGTGCCTGGCTACGAACCAGTAGGTCGGGGGTTCGAATCCCTCCGGGCGTGCCAAAAAATCAAAGAGAAGTATCCAAAACGGGTACTTCTTTTTTAGTAGCAAATTCAAACCCCCGACCTAAAGGGGTGTTTGAGGGGAAAGCATTTCCCCTCATCTAATCTGCAAAGCAGCGATTACCACTTCGTGGGTGTCAGGGTGCAAAGCACCCGCCCAAAGGGGGCAGAGCCCCATAGGAGGAGCGAAGCGACAGGAGGCGGTTCGAAGCCCTCCGAGCGTGCCAAAGACAGATAATCCGAACATATTTCTGATAGGGAATACGTTCGGATTTGTCATTTATATAGGGTGAAGACAGATAGTCTGTTTTACTTGTTCGCTTTTATCACTTTTTTTAAGAACGCAACGTATTCAGTTCTCAGATTGTCAGGGGCATCTATCCGCATCTTGTCGCCGAACTGCGCTAGCCAACCGAAGAATGTTCCGGCACTCTTGATTTGCGCAATCACGCGCACTTTATTATCATCTTGGTTATACATAATTACATCTTTACCAAAGCGGTCAATCATAGCGTTGGTCAGCGAATCATCAATGGATAGCTCTACGCGCACATCGTCACCCTCAAACATCCCGAATACACGCTTGCAGTATTCAGCAACATTGAATTTCTTCGTCTCGGTGTTACTCACGCATGAATCATCTTCAACTTCTATCGCAGTCATGCGGTCAACCCTGTAATGGGTGAAATCCTCATACTTCTCGGAGTAGGTAATAAGATAATAGTTTTCATCGTCCCAGGACATCCCCAGAGGATTGACGACATAACGCTCGCCATCGCGCCGGTAAACGCGCCTCTTATTCACATTGTAATCAAAGTATTTGAAAGAAGCCTTCTTCCCGTCAGCTATCGCAGAATGAAGGGCATCAACATTGTAATAGATACTCTCATTTTGTGTCTTGATTCTATTTGTCACATAGACCTGCCGTTGCAGGGACTTCGCATTATTCTTACTGGTGAGTGCCTCAAGCTTGCGGATTAATTCGGTGCTCTTGCGCTGCGTGATAAACTTGGAACTTTGAACTGCGTCTACGAGCAGCTTTAGCTCTGGCAACTCATATTCTCTACTGCCGATATAGTATTCCGTGCTCTTGCCTTTGCGTGTAAGGATATCAAGCCCGTACTGCCTAAGAGTATCAATATCATCATAGACAGATTTTCTCTCGGCACGAATCCCTGAGTCATCAAGTCTGGCGAGTATCTGTGCCATAGACAGACCGCTAATTTCATCGGTCTCATTAAGAAGCCAATCCATAAGATATAGGATTTTCAGTTTTTGGTTTGCACTCTTTGGCATGGTTATACTCCAAACAAAACTTGACTAATTACTTTCGATAACTTTCCAGCTTCCGGTTTTGTCAGAACCTACACGAACTATTCTATTTTTATCTTTAAGCTTCTTTATATTCCGCTGTATTGTTCTTCGATCTTTTGATAGTACTGCTACAATTTCATCCACAGTAATGTCGGGGTTGTCAACAATTAATTTAAGAATGTCATTTTCAGTATTATTTAGGGCGGCGTTTACAGCGGCATTTACAGCGGCATTTACAGCGGCATTATCCGTGTCATTTGACGATCCTTTATATATTGGATCAAATCCTTCATGTAGGAAAATCGTTGCATACATTGACTCGCGGTAGTCGTCAGTCTCAAAAACAGGCGGCGGAGAGCCGTTGACCCTAAGAGCATTCAGCACCTTCGTAATCCCCGTTGACATCTTTTCAGACAAGTCCATCTCCTTCAGAAATTCTCCGATACGGCGATTGCGGTAACGAACGGCAACAGCTTTTCCCTCTGCAAATTTTTTCATGTCAATTTTTTTGTCAGGTCCAGGAGCATTGCAAATCATGATACGATTTGGATAGATGCGAATTTGTATTGGATCACACGGGCGGTATAGGCGGTGAAACTGTGCATTGACGAGCAGCTCTTCAATGGCATCATACGGATAGGTGAAAAACCTGTCAGCTTCCGCACGATCTGGGTATTTGACAACTTTTTCCTCTAATATCGATATTTTGATGAAATGCAACACATCGCGGATTTGTTTCTGTATTGGCCCAGTGAATGTCATTTCAGTGAAGTCATCCGATCCCTCTTCTAAGGAAGAATGAAACCACACCAGTTCTGTGATTGCGTACTTAATAAATTTTTCCGGATTATCCGAAAACATCAGCAGTCCAATATTGCGAATATCAATGCCAGTGTCAGTCGGATTTGCCACTTCCAAAGCTGTCAGTATTTCAGGCATTTGCATGATGTCAATTTGAGATGCGAGTGCACTATTGCTCTCGCGCAAAAAATCCTCAACATGAGCACGCCTGATATCGTCAACTTTCGCTTCATGACATACCCTGTCATCAAACGGAACAGAGTTGAACTTCTCAAATAGATCAGAAATCTCATTTTGATTCGCAACAGTTTTTACGGAAACGGGCTTAATCCAATAATCCTTTCGGCTTTCATTCGGATTCTTTGCAAAAACATCACGCGAGGCTCTGTATGGTCCAGCATCTCCGGCAGGACACCAGAGGTAAAGAACCATCTTCCCCTGATACTCCAAAATCTCACTTTGTGGAATATACCGAGGTTCTATTTTATTGCAGAACTCGAATAGTTTTTTTTGGACATCGTCGATTTTATTCTCTTCTATACCTTCCGGTGGTAATATTGGGCGACCGTTATCTTCATCAACACCAATAACAATGTAACCTCCGTTGATGTTCGGATAGTCGTTCGCATATGCACAGATTGTATGGATTACCTCAGACGGATTCCATCCTTTTTTATATTCGACTCTGTCTTGCTCAACAACTCGACCTTGTAATAGTGTTTCCAGTTTTAGTGGTATCATATTGCCTCCAATCAAAGTTTTAATTTCTTAGACGTATCTCTCTGTTGTTTACTTCGTCCAATCAAAATTATAGGCATCTAATCGATCATTGCACTTTTTCAATTCCTCTGTCGAAAACAGTGCAGAATACTCTGATTTTAAGACACAGTATTCTACAGATAAATCGAGTCGTTTCATTTCCCATAGTTTTGTAAATCCTGTTGATGGATTATCGACATTTATTAATGTTTTTGCGGCTTCAAATCCACCCATCTCGTCGACCATTCTGAGGAAATATGAAGGATTATAACCAAGTTTTTTACAAGTTTTCACCCCGTCTATTAAATCAGCCACAAATGTTGCCTTAAGAGCTTCAATATCATATGCGTTGTCTGTTAAACAATCTGTCGCTATTGTTTCTTCAAAATCATCAGCATCTATTGTTTCAAATAGAACCAATTTAATTCGTTCCCACGGATATGCGAACACTTCTTCGAGATACTCTTCCCAGTTATCTCGTGTTAATGGACGTCCGTCAGGTAATGCGCTTTCTCCTGGTAACCCTGTCGTTTGATTTACTACAAGCATGTTCAATAGGGGAAGACCATTCGGAACAGTGATATTGTCACGAATATACCCCAATGGAAAGCGCAGACTTATTGCAGCTATTGTGCGATTCTCTTTGTTCTGAATTAGATGTTTTAATTCATTATATGTAAGCGGTCTCTTTTCCACTGAGGCAAAATCTATCAGTTCCCGCCAAGTTTCTGGAGCATTTTTTAATCCTGGTTTTTCTGGCCAAGAAAAGTTAATTTCGATAATTTCCTCATCGGAATATTGTTTAGGCAAATTTTCTTTTTCAGTGCTATTGTTTTTCGATTGGATATTATCCTCTAATAGTTCGTAAGGAATGCCATCAGCACTACAAAACACAGTCCATTTCTCAGCCGCTATAGAGTCAGTGCAATCCGTTTGTGATGGAAGTAGCAATGCAATTTTCTTTTCAACCCATGCTAATTCAGCTTCTCCAATGATTTCACCGTTATTATTTTCAATTTCGAATCCGACGGCTGAAGGCAGTGCTATATTCAAGTCTGACAGCGATTCTACAATTGATTTGCTTTCTTCGTCATATAGAAGAGCCTTTACATCTTCCCATGTTTCGATAACATCCGGCAAGTTTACAGATTGGTTTGGATTTATAAATTTATCCGGTTCAGTTGGAGCAACACTTGATGATTTTTCAGGAAACGTGAAAGGCTTACCTCCGATATCCACGGTCACGTAGCGCTGACCGCTACGAATGAATACTTTAGATATAATTCCATCAAGCTTTCCATTTACTATTACTCTCGCGCCCTTTTCATATACGAATTCAATATTCATCGGCATACTCCTTTAAAGTCTTGTCTTAATTATTTCCGCAATTTCCTTTGCATTAATTCCACCTGATGAGGTATCCTCGGTCACAATTAAGTTGCCATTTTCTTCGGATATTCCATTCATTTGATAATGTGTTTTTTTACCTTCCCATTTCCTCCGGTAATTATAATCCCCCATCATGCCAAGATGCTCCCAGTAAACATCGGAACCATCTGATGTGCGTATTGTGAAATCCGGAAGCCAGTTCGATCCATCATCCAGAGTTATCTGTTTTTCATAAATGTAATTCTTTTTCGCATGGTACAACTCATTCGCAATAATGACTTCTGATTTCGATCGGACTTGTTCGTCCGCGATAGTTACATGAATGAGATTCTGATCGTACCATCCGGACTTATATTCACGAATTACCGGCTTCGCAATGAATAGATTCGTCTTACGTCGAGCCAAGTCCGAATACTCTGGTGCTGTGTAATGTTTTAACTCCCAGGGTTCTTTGTTGTAAAGAATATAGATTTTTTCTGACTGACGGGTTAAGGCGGTATATACCATTTCCCGTGTAATAAATGGATTAATGCCTTTATCGGGTTCATTGATTACAAATATGGTCGCCTTGAATCCTGAGCCTTGAGCTTTATGAATAGTGAGGGCATATGCAAGTTCGATATCCTTTTCTCTTTCCGAAACTCCGCTTTTAAACCCATAAGTAAATCCTTGTTGAGATGAGAATTCAACATTGTGATACTCATTCTTACCACGCCTGCTTTCGGGATATAATCCTGTTACTAATCCAGTTTCTCCATTGGCAATATAGTTTTCACAGCCGTCTGATGGAAACCCTTTCCCATATTTCCCCCGTTCTTGATTCTTAATATTAATTACCTTTTCACCATAGAGAATTGAACCATTACCCAATGGATTATTCGTAAACTTTTTTTTATGATAGCCGTCTACATTCTTGTTAGGTCGATAATGATCATGTATATACCTGTTAATGGTAGTTGTTCCTGATACCTCATTATTTCGATATGGGGATAAAATTTGCCAAGCATCAACCAGTTCGACTTTTCCGAAATTCATCCATTCACCATTGGCGATTCCGCCTATCGAATAGTCAAATCCATCAATATCATCAATATCAGTCATACCTTGATGTTCAGTTCCATAAACATTCTCCATCTGTGTGATTTCGACAATTGTATCGAAAAGTAAAGCTTCAAGCTCATCGGTATTCTTGTAACTGATAATTTTTATGTTCGTGTCGTCAGATGCGATACGCTCAAAGATGTTATCTCCGACTTCCTTTGCCTGATCCTCAGTGAAGAGTTTACTTAGTTCAACATCGAGCCTGTCATTATCACCGCCACTCTTCTTTTGTCTGTTTGAAATTAGTAGACTTGCATATCGAGGTTGATCCGGCATGTTACGTAGAACCTGTACAAGTTCCCAAAACGGTTTTCCTGCACCAATGGGGGGTAACTGGTTGGGATCACCGACAAAGATGATACGTTTGGCAGACTGAGCAGCTTCGATTAGTGCGCCAAACATTTCCTCTGTGAGCATAGAAGATTCATCTACGATTACTGTCTGTGCTGGTACTGAAGGGTCTTTCTCTCCTGAAAGATAATACGACCATGTATTAAAATCACAATGATGCGATTTTAATAGATACTGGAATAAAGTACGTGCTACAGGATTAATCCCTTGCTCTCGTAATTTTTGTTTTAGTACAACCATTGCTTTCCCTGTCGGTGCCAAGACAAGGATTCCTTCGTCTTGAATTGTCTTGTTCATGCAAAGTGCAACGAGCGTAGTAGTTTTTCCTGTCCCCGCACCACCGGTTAATACAGATACCTCAGATTGAGCCATTTTACGAATTGCTATTGCCTTTTCTTCTCTTGATTTTGATTCGTGTTCATCTCCCGGCACCTTTTTGCCCAATACCTGTTCCAGCAGTAAATCCCAATTGTCATTAATATCGATATCCTTTTTCAACCTTGGTCGGATAATATTCTTAATTAGTGTATCTATCTTAGTTATGCGATCCAGTTGATAAGCTATTCCGTCGACTTTTTCTTGATCGATTTCTAATACTACTTCTTGTCGATTGAAGAGTCCATCAAAGATTCCGTCTGCATCAAGTGCGAGAATCGTTTTCTTTCTTATATCAGTTTCAATCTCAATAACGTCAGAACGGAATTCGTTTACGCGGCGAGTGATGTCGTCAATTAATGTAAAAGTCGAGCCATTCTCTGTCTCCATTTCTAAAATGGATGTAATGATTGCCCGTAGCCGTCTTTCATCATCAGGGTCTTCAATATTGCTAGGTTCTGGCACTTGCGGAAAGATTCCTTCAACTATTTTATTTGGATATAATCCCAGATCAATTTGACATATACCAAATTGATACTTCAATTCAAGTAGCCGTGTTTGTTCATATAGAATATATGGATTCCCAACAACTTTTTCAATTAGATTATTAATGTTGAAAATATCAGTCAATGACTTTTTGTTATATATTTTCACCTTATCTGGATTTAGCAATAAATTCGCCTGGTCGATTGTAAGAGTAAGCCGTGACAATAACTCAAGAAATGGTCTTTGCTCATCCAACTCATATCGGACGGTGCGCAAAATACTCTTCGTTATTCTTTTCGAGATCGCAGTCTTATTTTCTGGTAGATATTCTTCAAGCCGTCCAATAGCATCAGCAAGCTCATCCCAAATTTTTTCATCCGCAAGCTTTGCTTTGATTGCTTTAGCAACATCAAATCCAAAAGGAATACCCATTGCTGATAAAACTGCGCCGAGTCCTGGATAAGCACCTCTATCCAACCAAATATTAGCGAGTTTTTCTCTACACCATTTCAGACAATAGTCCCAATCTGAACCATCTCCATAATCCAGATTGATTTCTTTGTATTTATTCAATATGGTTATTGTTTTGTTAAGAACCTGTATCAAAGCATCATGCGACAAATGCTCCGTGGCAAAAGAGAACTCCTCAAAATAATCATCTGGTGCAATAACAATCAATTCATCAGGATTCTGCTCAGGATGTTCTTTTAAATAGGTTTGAATTGCGTTAAAAGGGAATAAGAAACCATCGTTTCGATCCTCTCTAATGCTATGACCGAGTTTCCTTTCCCACAGTAACGCATCCATATCGTCATCCGATACATTTGCGGAATACTTATATTGCTCTTGATCACCAAGAGAATTTAGAACGCCAATGCCTATTATTATTCGCCCTGCACTTTCTATGAACGGCACAGTTTTAGCATAAGCTATGATCATAGAGCTATATTCTTCAACGTCTTGATAGAAATAATTGAAAATGTTTCTTTGATTATTCCCGTTTGAAATCCAATCGCCCTTACCAACATCAACTTCGATGCTATCGTCAAATTGCGTAAAGTAAATCTCGTGAGGTAATGTATCCCCTCTGTCGTCTTTTCGCAATGTCCATCTAAACGGTCTTCCTAAAAATGAATATGGGGGAATAACTATATCAGTATCACAGATATGCGTAAAATACTCATGGCCTTTTTTTCTATAAGGAGGGCTATAAGGGTGATGAACAGGCATCACATTTTCAGTTGGGGACATAAACATTCCAGACTCACCAACGCATGGAGGTGTACCTTCCAAATCGAAAGGTTTTCCGGCATATGCAATCTCTTTTTCGTCATTCTTTTTTTCTGCAATATTTTTCAATATCCGACAAGCTTGATTTTTCTCTGGATGACAACAAACCGTTCCATCCCATCCATGATCGTGCCACGGAACTCTTACCGATAAATGCTGTACCATTATTAAACCCCTTTATCCAACCAATAACGACGACTGCTTTCCATATCCAGTTATATATGCTCTTTCTTTTGCTCGTGTAAGCGCTACATACAGAAGGCATTTTTCAGCCGTCAACGACTCTGACTCAGATACGGCATCTGTATGATCTATTGCGGATTCGAGTGGGATCGCGTTATTGTTTGCCGCAGCCACGAAAACAAAGCCAAACTCCAATCCCTTGACGCGATGCATCGTTGCAACTCTAACTCCTTTGTGTGACCGATTGTCTGATTTGCCTCGTTTGATTTCATAGAATTCAATTTCTGCATTTTTCAATGCAGTCGCATACTCTTTTACAAGAGAATTCGTGCGTGCGACGATACAAATATTGCTATTCTCAATTCCGGCTTGCGTTAAATTCCTTATTTCATCAATAATATGGCTTATTTCCTCGGCTTGCGACTTATAGCGATTTATTTCAGGAATATCATCATGTGTTAGAGACTGACAATCCTTGCCGTTATCGTAGCCATCGTCAAGATCGTCAAAAGATATTCCTTTTAGAATTCCAAATGCATATCTACGAATTTCTTCGGTAGTTCGGTAAGCAACGTCTTGCTTGAGGGTGTCAACAGAGATAATGGTTTTATCATAATAAAAGAATGGATTATAATTTGACGGCAACTGTGACCTTACTTTTTGTATTTTCTTTGAATCGAGTCTAACCAATGGAATAGTGAAGCGATTCCACATCTCTTTTTGGAACTGTGTCATCATACTTTTGACTGTAACTACCAGTATGCGCTTGCCTTTTCCACGCAGAATAAGTTCTGACATCAAGATTCCAGCCTCGAGCGTTTTGCCCAATCCAACAGAGTCTGCGATGAGAATTCTCTGCCTAAGTTTGGATAATGCCGTCTGCGCAGGGAGTAGCTGATAATTCAGCATATCCATTGCTGCTTTATCTCCGATGTGTATTGCATTGTCAGTTGGAATCTTCTTTCGCCATTGGCCTTCAATGTAAAGCCTTGATTTTCTAAAAAATGGCGATTCATCCGGAACTAATCTTATTTTGGTTGGGTCAACCTGTTCTATTTCTTCAAGGTCGGAAAGAAATATAGTTTCGTGATCTTTGACAAGGGGGGTAATCCCGACACAATACAAGGCTTTCTGGTCAAGCCTGTTTGTTTCTACCTTCCTGACCATCCATTCTTCATCGCGGATAATCAGTCTCATTCCCTGAGCATAATCGTTCATCAAGTCCCCTGTGTTTTCTCCACCAATTGCATTGTTATGAGATAAATTATAGTTTTAATAATTATACCACCACACCGTGTAAACATGATAATGTTTTTTGCGAAAAGTATTAGTTCTGACCAATAATTCGGACTAAAGTAATAACGCTATTTCAAAGCATTTGGAATCTCAATTTCAGATAGTTAGTTGAGGTGAAAATAGTTCTCAATAATTCTTGCAAACATATGTTCTTTTATGTTAGACTGACTATTATCACATAAAGCGAATTGGATTTTGAATGGAGGTGCATGATGTCAGAACTGAATGACAATAATGCTGTAGAATATCCCGAACGAGTTTACGATGAGCGGCTCGGCTGGTGGTACAAGAAAGACGAAAATGATATTTATTATCTTGATATCGATGATGACGAGTCTGACATACCTGTGGAACCTGTTTACGACATCAGCCCTCGTGGTCGCGCTCATGAGCGGTTTATTAAAGAGTACCGTAAGTCATTCTACAATTCCCTACTTTGTCGAGGTGAACTCAACAAATATCTGGCTCAGATATCTGACGATGCTTTTAAGCGTCATTCGCTGATTGTGAAGCAAATGGCTGATGCGGATCCGCTTATCAGTGAAGAATTGAAAATGAATGATCCCGAAAAATGGATTGGTCTAATGAATAACATCCGAAATCGTGCGGACGAGATTGTAAACGCTGAACTTATTTACGTCTAATCAATACATTCATCTCGCGTTCTTTTGAAATGTGCCTCCACTGCGAGGCATATTTTTCATCTTTTTTTCAAAAGGTGTATACTTTTTTCGAAAAATTTCATTATTAATAGTAAAGGGCTTATTCTCTGTCATAATACCTGTCACCAGAAATAAAAATATTTTTCTTAAAAGTGTTTAAATTTCTCGAAAAATTTCATTATTAGTATTAGAGGGCATACTCGTTGTGGCAATACATTTCACATCGGCAGATAAAATTTATTTTCAATAGTGTTTAAATTATTCAATAATTTTCGCTATTACAAGTAGAGGGTTGCAAACCGACAGCACTTCACTTTGTCAGTCGGCAAATAGGATAAGTATATTTTTCAAAACACTTAACATTCGCTTTCTTGGGTGCCTTCAAGTAGAGGGCATTTTTTGTTGCGGAAATGAGTGCGAGATTATATCCCTATTTGAAAACGTATCGGTGTATGAAAGGAGGAACTTAGAGCGCCGAAATATGACTGTCCATGGGTATAGCGAGCAACGGATAGTGACCCCTACGTGGTCGCTATCCCGCTCGCCGCCTAATGACGGAAGCGAGGGGAGCGCCCCTACGGCTGCGGTGCAGCCTACCCCCGATGGCTACATCGAAAATATTAATTATCAAATCAATTAGAAAGAGAGGAACAAATGAAAACGCAAGAACACAGAACTCACAGGATTAAGGTCAGGCTTACCGATGAGGAAGTAAAGCAGATTGATGATTACGCATCTGCTTGTGGACTCAGACGGTCGCAATTTATGAGAATGCTGGCTATTGGCAAATACCCGAAGCCAAAGCCGCCAATGGTATTTTGGGAAATAGTTCAGGAGCTATACAACATCCACAATACCTTTAATCCATTACTGCAAAATGAAAATTTCAAAGATGTGGCAATAGCTGCACAAAAGGATATTGAGGAAATAATTCTCGAATTTGAAAGGACGGCACTCATGCCAGAAAAGGTGAAAATATAATGGCTACTACAAGTTTATGGCATATAAAGGGCGATATCAGAAAGCTCATCTCATATGTCGAAAATGAAAAGAAAACAGTTCTTTCTTCCGGCGAAAATCTCGGTCTTGATAATGTCATTGCCTATGATACCAATATGGCGAAGACTGCCGAGCGAAAATTTGTTACCGGCATCAACTGTCTGCCGAGTATCGCAGCAAAGGAAATGATAATTACTAAACTCCAATTTGGGAAGACAGATGGTCGGATTGCTTATCACGGCTATCAGAGTTTTCTCCCCTGCGAAGTGTCGCCTGACATAGCGCATGAGATTGGAATCAAATATGCCAAAGCAATGTGGGGTGATAGATTTCAGGTAATCGTATCCACGCATCTCGACAAAGAACACATTCACAATCACTTTTGTCTTAACAGCGTTTCGTTCATCGATGGTGGAAAATACGACCGCTCGAAGGCAGAATATATTCGTATGCGAAAAGTCTCAGATGGTCTGTGCCGGGAATATGGTCTTTCGGTAATAGAGGAACCACGCAAACATACACCACGACAAATATACTGTGCTGAAAAAAGAAAAGAGTCTACGCTTTACAACATTATCAGAGCGGACATCGACGAGGCCATTGGTGCTTCGATTACGGATAAACAATTCTTTGCTGTAATGAAGAATAAAGGTTATGTTTTCAACTTTGACCCGAACCGAAAATATCACACTCTTAGGGCTCCGGGTATGCAGCACAACGTCAGGCTCAAAACCCTAGGTACTAATTATACAAAAGATGCAATTTATCAGCGGATACTTGAGAATCGTTTCCCAAATTACAAACTGCACAGGCCGATGCCGATTCGGAGGAGGTATTGCCAAGTACACCACCCTTTGAAAAATAAAATCGGCGGTATCTATGGGCTATATCTTCACTACTGCTTTCTTCTCGGCATATTACCAAAGGGCAAACCAAGTCGAAAGCCACATGCCGTCCTACGAGCGGAGAGGCGAAAAGTTGAGAAGTCTTTGGCGCAGCTATATCTTATCCGTGAGAACAAGATAGCGAGTGTAGACGATCTTAATGCGTTTGTCTATTCTCACACAACGGCGTTAATCGAACTGGAGTCACAGAGGACAAAGATTATAAATAAACTTCGCAGGGCTATAGACCCCGATGTTATTGCAGACCTCAAAAATCACAGGGCTTTGCTGACTGACAAGATGAAACCGATTCGCATAGACATCAATACAGCAAAAACCATTATCAGCAGAATAGATGAAATCCACAGTAGCATAGCACGGGCTCATGAACACAATGAGCGAATGCGATTACTTGAAACACAAACTATTACGAAAGGACAAAGAGAACATGGACGTTAGGCTAATTATTACGGGCGAAGTCCCGTCAGAAGCGTTTCTGGCTACAGCCAATGATTCTGCTAATAAAAACCCCAAATTATCAGATGAAGAAATCGAGTCGCTCGCACGGGTATTTCTGCCCGCGATTGAATTCGCCCACACGGCGGATTTAAGAAACAAAACCCCCGATGTGATGTAAGCATTGCAGTAACCAATAAAAATACAATCTAGAGCAATTTACAGCATAATAACAGTTGAACAATTGTTCTTTACTGTATATCATAGAATCACAACTAAAACAGTTGTGCAGAAGGAGAAAAACAAAATGAAAGCAGTTATATACGCAAGATACAGTTCTGACAATCAGCGCGAAGAATCCATCGAGGGTCAGCTTCGTGAGTGCAAGGAGTTTGCGGAGCGGAACGAATTCACCATTGTTGAAACCTATATAGACAGGGCACAATCCGCTCGTACCGACCACCGATCTGAGTTTCAGCGAATGATAAAGGAGAGCAGCAAAAAATGCTTTGATGTCGCTATCGTCTGGAAATTGGATCGCTTTGCGCGCAACAGGCTTGACTCTGCAAAATATAAGGCTATTCTTAGAAAAAACGGGGTTCGCGTTGTATCAGCAAAGGAATCTATTGCCGAAGACTCCACCGGTATTCTGCTTGAATCTATGCTTGAGGGATATGCGGAATTCTTTTCTGCCGAACTCAGCGAAAAGGTCATCCGCGGAATGACAGAGAATGCCCTTAAAGGGAAATATAACGGAAGACAGGTGCCTCTTGGATTTAAGGTTAATAAAGATATGTATTATGAAATAGATCCGCTTACGGCTCCTATCGTTGTTGATATTTATACTCGTTATGCCGACGGAGAGAATATGAAAGATATTGCAGATTCTCTCAACAACAAAGGGATTAGGGCGGCTCATGGTGGCAAGTTCACACAGGCGGTTCTTTCAAACATGCTCAAAAACAGAAAATATATAGGTGAATCCAAATTTAGAGATACCGTTGTGCCGGACAAACTTCCGAGGATTATATCAGATATTCTTTTTCAGCGAGTTCACAAACGTCTTGAGAAAAACAGGTATGCTCCGGCTCACACAAAGCCGGTCAATGATAAATATCTATTAAGCACAAAACTCCGCTGCGGTTATTGCGGAGCTTTCATGGTAGGCGAGAGCGGAAAAAATCGCATGGGCAATATCTACCGTTATTACAAATGCACCTCGGCAAAGAAACTAAAAATGTGTTCACGCAAGGCTGTCAAAAAAGACTGGATTGAGGAAATAGTACTCAAACATGTAGTGGAAACCTTGCTTGATGACAAACTCATAAATCAAATAGCCGACAGGATTATAAATGCACAGGCAAAAGAAAACGAAGAGGGCCCGCTACTCAAAAAGCAACTTGACGTAGTAGACAGGAACATCGAAAATCTAATCGATGCCATACAAGATGGGTTACACAACAAATCAACCAAAGACAGGCTCGATAAGCTGGAAGACCGCAAGGCAGAACTCGAAATTGCCATAGTAAAGGAAAAAATTCAGAGAGAGCCTATTCCCAAGGAATACATTATCAATTGGATTCGCAATCTACGAAGTATTGATACATCTGACTATCTGCAAAAGGAGCGACTGATAGATGCATTCGTAAATGCAGTCTATGTCTATGATGATAAGATTGTCTTTACTTTCAACTGCCGAGACGGTACCGAGGCTGTCAGCATTGAGCAAATAGAGGATAAGTGTTCGGATTTAAAGACCGTAGGTGTGCCAAAATAATCCGAACATATTTCTCATAGGAAATACATTCGGATTTGTCGTTTATATAGAGTGAAGACACGATTGAAACTTTTGCGCTTAAATAAACTATTCATTGAAATTACGCGATTCTTTGGCCTTATAAAATGTCACTTATTATCGTTTCCTTTGTTTCTGTTATTCTTTATTAGTGCCGCAATTGTAAAAATAACTACAAATGTCGACGAAATTTGAACTACTATTAGATAACCGCTATTTGAGAAGTCTACTCCAAATACATTCTTTAGCGTTGTCATAATAAAAAGAATCAATCCGGTACACAATACAGTAGCCAAATCTTCATTAATACTCCCTTTTTTCATACTTCTCCTTAATACGCAATGTAGCCTAGTACGTATTTGCAACCGTACCGTTTATTTGTATAATGTAATTGTGCTAGATGTCATAAAAGTTGTGGTAACAAAAAAGCGTAAAATCATATCGCGAAGCTTTGGTGGAGTCGTCTCGCATTTATAATGAAAAGAGACGATATCAATAAATTAGTTATATAACAGGCATGAACAGATGTCAAGTGAACGAATTCCATCGCAAAGTGTTCATACTGCCATTCTTGCGTGTATGGCATCTGTTATGACAGAGCGAATTAAAGAAGCAATAACTGAGGCAAAGAAACAAGGCCTCATATCAGAAGCTGAAGCAAATATGATAATAAAGTAAATGAAAAACGAGCATAAAGAAACCAAAAAAAATGGGGGAAATCTTGATATTGCTATCGACCGTTGGAAATCACTTTATGAAACACAACTTCTTGTTTTAGCTGTATTGCCGAAAGCAGTGGGAGGATTCATTATTAAAGGCAATCGCATTCACAAGGTAATATGTTTACTGATCTCATTGCTCTTTGTGATGATGATGATTTCTTGCGGGAATGCGGGTGCTGATGATGCTACAGCATCGGGAACCATCGGGAGAATGCTTGCAAAAGCAATCGCAGAGGTTCCCTCGCCAGAGCTAATGCTGCCAGCACCCGCCCCTGAGCCGGAACCAGAGCCGGAGCCGAAAACAGAACTATCTACTCTTCCGCTTGCTGGCCTCACAATTGGCATCGATGCGGGACATCAACAATACGGAAATAGCGAGCAAGAGCCCGTTGCCCCCGGTGCTTCAGAGACAAAGGCAAGAGTTACAGGCGGCACATCGGGCGTGGCAACAGGAAAAGGCGAGTATCAGCTGAATCTTGAGGTCGCCTTGAAACTGGACGCCATACTTAGAGAGCGCGGAGCTACGACCATCATGGTGCGAACGCAAAACGAAGTGGACATATCAAATGTAGAGCGAGCAACGATGATGAACAATGCGGGCGTCAATCTCTGCATCAGGATTCATGCAAACGGTGGAGACGCCGCTCAGCATGGTGCGATGATGCTGGTTCCAAGCGGCTCAGTCCCCGCTGAAATACAGTCCGCAAGCAAGACGGCGGGAGAAATCATCTTCAATCACTTCCTTCAGGAAACGGGCGCAGTATCCCTCGGGGTGATTCCAAGATCAGATCTTTCGGGCTTCAACTGGTCAACAGTTCCGGTCTGCCTGATTGAAATGGGATTTATGACAAACTACGACGAAGACCTACTCATGTCAACCGAAGACTACCAATACAGAATAGCAAAGGGCTTAGCGGACGGCATAGAAAGCTGGCACAATAATTATTGACTGAAACGGCAAGACCTTTGCCAAGATAATACGTTTTATAATAATGGTGAATTTACAGAATTCAACTTGTCATATCACCAAACTAATGATAACCTTAGTTTAAAGACTTAGTTTATCAAAACAAGGGAGATATTGAAATGCTACAACAAGTAAATATACATGAAGCAAAAACTCATCTTTCAAGACTTGTCGAGGATGTTTCGAGAGGCAAACCATATGTTATAGCTAAAGCAGGAAAACCGGTGGCGATGCTTGTTCCCTATACACCGGAGAAAAAAACGCGCGTTGGCTTCTACAAAGGTGAAATGACAATACCGGAGGATTTCGACAGGTTTGCTGAAAAAGAAATCGCCGAACTGTTTGGTGCAGAAATATGAAGTTACTAATAGACACTCAATTGCTCATCTGGGCGGCTGCAGGAACGCTAAGCAAAAAAGCTGAAAGTTATTTTGAAGACGATGATAATGAGCTGTATTTTAGCCCTGTATCAATCTGGGAAATAACCATAAAGAATAGCCTCAACCGAAAAGACTTCTCAATAGATGCAGAGCTTTTCTATAAGGGCCTAATCGAGAACGGATACCTTGAACTTCCACTTACATCTCTTCACACTCTCTCGCTTGATTCACTTCCGAAAATTCACAAAGATCCCTTTGACCGAATTTTAATATCTCAAGCAACCGCAGAAGGACTGCGACTTTTGTCATCGGACAAAATAATTAGCAAGTACCCCGGAGATATTATTTTCGTCTGATAGATAGAATTGTCCTCAATCCTCATCAAACCTTTTTCTTCGTGTTCTTTTTAGTGTTGCCCTGTGCGCCTTTTCATCAAGCCTTCTCTGTTGGGCTGCTTTCGAAGGTTTTGTTTTGACACGCACTTTTCGTGGAGTGGACAGAGAGACCAGTCTTTTGTGGATTTTCTCTAGGTTTGCTCTTCGATTTTGATACTGAGATCGCTCTCTTTGCGAAACGGCCCTAATGCTTGGATCGGGGGTAAAGACGGACAGAACCTTTGTATCCGATGTGTTTACAGACTGTCCGCCTGCTCCTGATGAATGTGTTGCACGATGAGTACAGTAAGCATCAAGGGCGTCCAAGGACAAATGAGCATAATGTTTCAATTCCGAAAGCGATAGTTTCTCCATCTAGAAGCCGCCTTTTCAATCCCAGTATTTTGATATTGCATACAGTTTTTCTAAAATCTTCACCATCGCAAGCGTATCCAGTTCGCAGTATTTGAGTAATGCAACGCGGATTCTTGCAATGTCCTCTGGGGTCTGTTCGTGCAAAGTCGCGAATGCATTTGCCGCTTCCATTCCGTCGTGGACGAGGTCGAGCGCGTGGTAGTCAAGCTCGGGGTCATCAGGGAAGAATGCCGGTAACACCACTTTAATAGAAGTGCGACCGCCCATTGCTTCGCAGTAATAATGACCACTATTAAATGGAACTATCAGGTCCCATGTGTTTTCAACAATCGCCAATAGGTGATCCGATAAATCTGGAAACATTTCGGCGAGTTCTCTTAGGCGGGTAATCTCAAATGTTGCCCAGTATGCTATCATACAACCATCTTTGGGAATGTCTTCGCAAATCCGCTCTGCTATCGTCCGCCTGGGGTCTTCGCCTTCTTTTCCGAGAAACTCCTTATGAATGAGCTCGCCGCCGGGTTCATTTTGTATATGCAACGAATACTGTGTTGGAATTTGCTCATACGGCCACACCCCATCAAAGAGAGGAATCGCCTGCTGCCATGTCTCGAAGTCGAAGTAATACAGTGGGTACCACAGCGTGTCAAGAAATTCCCGTATGCCTTCCTTGTCTATGTGGGGTGGCAGTCCATTTAATTTTGTTTCTATTTGGCGAATTTGCCTTTCACTTTTTATTACTCCGGCATTGAGCGCATCTTCCATAGTCAGAAGTCCGTCGTGATAATATTTATCCTTCTTCGAGCCCCATAGCCCACATCCGATATCAAAGACGTTGTTCTCCGGCATATCATGCCAACAATACGCCTTATATCCACATTCATAAGGCTTATTGCAACGGTTTCCTATGTAATCATCTGAAAGTGGTTCTGACTTCTGCTCGGCGACGGCAGTAATACTTGCGAGTGTTGTGGGAATTTCGGATTGCATTGACTTCACAATATCGGTGTAGTCTTCTACCACGAACAACTCATGAATATCTAGTTCACCGTGGCGTATATATTCCTTATTGAGCTGCATAAGCGATATAGTGTTCACCTTATAGCCGCAGTTGGTCAGGACATAGTACTGATATGCCATATCATCGAGATATACAGCTTTGACCTTTTTCTCTTCGCTAGTTTCCTCGTCAGCATTTTTAGATGTAGAACTTTTCACCTCAACCACATCAAAACTACCATCATCATTTACCCTGAGGATATCAACGCTACAAAAGTTTCCATCAAAGACAAACGATGCTTCCGCAATCACCTTCTCACCGTCGTCAAGATACTTATGTGTAACAGTAACCATATCCGAGCGATGTTTGCCAAATTTCACTTCGACAAAATCGCCGAAGTATCCCATAGCGAGATCCCCAACTTCATTGCCAACCTCAAGCCGAGCCCCACTCAGCACGGAACGGTCAAACAAGTCTTTCTTGTTCCGATCCATCCAAAGCATCTTTGGGCATTGCTTCCCTTGGCAGTATTTCGATTTTGAAAGATATATCACCTATTTCTCCTTTTGCACCTGCTTGGCTTTCCGTAGTGGTCGCAACTTCGCAGTGATTTCCTCCACTGCTTTTGCCCCATCGTACAATCCGAAAATCTCCTCATCCGTCATATCCAACAAAACATCAACGTCAGTAATCCCTTTACGCTTCAAAAGATTATATGAGCGAGCAGTAAGCCCCAAATCATCAATTGTTGTCATTATGATTTGATCCTATACTTTTCATTATTTTTTTCTAATCCACCAACACCTCCTTGTCCAACAACTAGCGAATCAGATAATTTTGTATTGAAGTATTCTATTCCAATTATTATTGCTAAATCAGCATTCATATATTTTCCTTTAGGCTTAGGCTTAAGCCCTTTTCTTGGATTTAATAGAGGAATAAAATTTTTCTTTCTAAATTTAGTAACATCAGCAATATTTTCTTCTATTCTATTTGTATCAACAACACATCGCCCTTCGCAATCAATAGTAGGAAACGCATCGGGAATCTCTGTTTGTTTTAGTACTCGTGAAGGCTTATTGAATTCTTCAACGTAAGCACACTTAATCAAATATGATAAACAATAATCTTCATTGTCCGACAGAACAAAATCTATACCGCCCTTACCTGGATGAATGTAGAAACCAAATTGATTGTTTCTTTGGCTATTCCTTTGAGGTTGGTCTTCATCATGGCAATATACATCCTCAAAGATGCCTCCATTATAGTATGCTTCAACCAACAAAGGATAAATATATTTTCCATCTGTTTCGAATCGCACTTCTGTTACAAGGGCTTTACCGATTTCCTGTAGGATTGTAATGACTTCCTCGTTTTTTTTGTCTTTCAGATCTGTAACTCTTTCCTTTAATTTTTCTTCCACATTCATTTTCTGACCCTCCATAATGAACTTACAAACATCATCTATACATAATTTCCATCCACATTCACTTCTTCAACTTTTCGATGTCACTATAATATCCCAGAACTTTATCAATTTTCATTTCTGCGTCCTTGAGGAATTTATTTGAGCTGTCTTCTTTTGCAAATTCAAAGAAAGCAGTGTTCGGTTCCTTGAAATTTGGAGTGGCGTCATCGGCATCATCAAACCATTCCCAGTGGTACCATGCATCAGAACTATTCCTATTCGGTATTTTCAATTTAGGCGTCAACTGTTTGTCAATCAATGAAACTCTATCTTTACTCGACTCACCGTCCTTTAATCCTGTATAAAATCCTAGTAACAAATATCCACACGAATCCATCTCTACTCTAAACCAAAGGTGCAAATTATTTTGCTCAGCGTTTGGATATACAAATCCCAAGTGATATGTAATACCTGAATACGATTTGTAATTCTTCCTTTGATAATCGTATTTATTCTCTATTCGAATAAGATTGTACGTTTCACTAATATAAGCATCAAGTTGGTTAAAAACTTTGGCTATTGCGTCTTTCTTTATTTCACCAAAAGCAACGGTGATGTCATGCGCACATTTTAAATACTCTTCTTGCTCTATAATGATAGCCTTAACCTTCGTTTCCATATTTTCCTCCAATTGATCCGTTAATATCTTTAGTGTATCGATAAGTTGTGAAATAATTTCCCTGATTGGCGAAATATTTACTACGCCCGGCAGTCTAATACAAGCCTCCAACCAGTCAATAATATTTTCTTTGAATGAAATCGCTTCGACTCCTTCATATCCAACAATGCGTCTATCGTCAAAATCAATATTCTCCTCATAAATAGGTGCTAGCTCGCTTGCACTATACTCACTTGGAGCATTCCCATCGAGTGTAAGGTAATATAACTTATTAAATCTCCTATCCTCATTAAAATACTCATGGTAGTCATAGCATTGATTTTTCCCATCTTCTGCATATATCTTTACTTCTATAGGGATAATATTTTTTTTGGAAGTGATTAATATATCTATACGGCGATTGTCCTTAATGGGGTATTCAGTCATTACTTTTACATCATTGTAGTCAAACGAATCTATTCCCAAAACTCCCTTAACGAATATCCGAAGGAATATATCTCCTTGGCAATGTCTGCCATTTGGATTTAGTAACTCAGCAATCACATTGCAAATTACGATTTCCTTGGTTTCTATTGCAGCAATACTGAAGATGTTGAATTTACTTCCATTTGCGCGGTATATTGCCTCAAATTCATTATGAATTAGGTTTACTTTGTCTAGCAAATCCCTAGTATATTTTTCTGAAAAGCTCATCTGTATTTCTCCAATGCCTCCGATAGTGAATTTGTCACTTTATCCCTTAGCGACTTTGGCGTGATGATTTCCACACCGAAGGGGACGTACTGCAACGCCCAGCAAAACATTGCCATTTCATTCACCTTGACCGTTACATCAATCTTGTCATCCTTGCGCTCCTTGATGACGAAATCTGTGCCGAACCAATCGATCACATCATCCACAATAGTTTTGCCGGCGCGGAACGTAACCCTGATACTATCTCCGCTAAACATATAAACATGCTCGGCCATATGCTTTGGAAGATCAAACCCGTTTTCGGTTCCCTTCACCTTCTTTATTGATTTCGCAGTGGCGTCCAGTAGCTTAATATTGTTGATACGGTCTACGCGATAGTTGCCGAGGTCGTCGTATTTGTCCGTATTGCAAATCAGATAATACCGCCCGTTCGTAGCAACCATCTGATAAGGATTTATTACATAATCAATGATGTTGCCATCACTGTATGCCTTCTTGTGTTTCTTCTTGTCAGTGCCATAGGTCGTGTAATTGAAGGACACCTGTTTCTTCTTGCTGATGGCTTCGTCCAAAATCTCAATCGTGTAAAGTAGTTCCGGATTGCGTGGCAGACCCTCGGGCAAATTTTGAATATGCTTGACGTGACTGCTGAAGTAATTACTCGAAAGGCCCTTCAGTTTCTCAATCAGAGCTTTGCATTGACTATACGGAATGTGTTTCGAGAACAGAAGGCTATCTATCAGAAGCCTCAGCTCACTCTCTGCGAAAGTGTGACTGATATACCAGTCGTAGGCGATGAGTTCCTCTTCACCGGTCTTACTCTTTCGCGACTTCTCGCTATACTCGATTTCACATCCAAATTCAATCAAGTCCATCAGATTTCGCTTGACGGCTTTTCTGTCAACGGAGATGTCATATTCCCGCTTTAGAATATCAATGATGTCCTTTTGCGAAAGACGATGATCCGCATCGGAATACTTATTCAGCACCTCCAGTATGCACAAAATGTTCAACTTCTTCGGTTGTGCAGTATACATGGCAGACTCCTTACACTGACTTATGCAATTTGAATTGATAACTGACATTATACTACAACACAAGTAAAACTAAACAGGCTGACGATAGGGGTTCGTTTTTGTCATCGATTTTGGAAATAGACATTGCTGGAATACCATCTGTTTGCCACGCGAGCTCGTCACTCCCATAACTTTCTTGTTCCTCGGATAAGTTCTTTGCTAGGCTACCTACGCGATAACAGATTGCACCATACTTCGCGAACTTGAGCGAAAATCGAAACAAAAGGTTCGCTATCATCCTTTGTTTTGCGGCATTAAATCCACCCGTATCCCACCCCCCAGTGCGAAACATCAACAATTTCAAATCGGAAATTGCATCGGAATTATCAACCACAGTTTCTTCCACAAACCTACGAATAAAGACATCTCCTTCAGCATCATCTATGAATTTCTGCAATTCTTCCGCCAAATATGAAAATTCCTCCGTCGGTTCAATCATAGTGCTCAGATTGGTCATCACCCCATCAAGCAAAATTGGCAGTTTTGCATTTTGCATATTGAAAAGTATGGTTTCTCTGTCAAAAAAGCTTTGCAGCTTGGCTATTGAATCCATCAATTATCACCTCTTTTTTCACTTTGATTGGCATAAAATTCTTCAACCTTTTCAATAGGCGTTATCTTCACCGCATGAATGCAGGGTTTTCTATCAACCTCATAGATTGCATTTCCCCTGAGGACTACGATGCTACCTTCGGTCAATATTTCAGCATATTTCTTGTACTTATCCTTAAACACAAGAACCTCTATTGCTCCGAAATAATCCTCAAACGAGAATACCGCCATCTGGTCGCCTCGCTTTGTCACGCGATGTTGGACGGTTTCAATGAGACCTACCATAATGATAGGCACTCGACTTTCTCTGGGATGGCTTGATTGTGAGATGTCCTCATATTCCTCAGGATTGCATATCATATGAATGTTTGATGTCGAAACTTGATCGGCAATCCACTTATACTTATCCAACGGATGTGCAGAAAAATAAAATCCTAGCATCTCCTTTTCTTTTTCCAATCGAACATCTTCCGGAAAGTCCGGCAATGGCTCCTCTGTAACAGAGTCAAATAGGGATGTCTGCCCTGCTGCGACACTTCTCGCAGAGCCGCCAAGACGACAAGCGAGCGATTCATATTCTTCAATCGATTGTGCCCTATTCTCGCAAAGTGAATCGAAAGCTCCTGCATATATGAGGCTTTGGACAGCCTTCTTGTTCACCTTTCTCGAATCAACTGCGGAAACAAAACTCACCATATCCGTGATTTCCTGTTCTTCCCTTGCACTTATTACCGAATCGATGACACTCTCGCCAACATTTTTCACCGATTGGAGCCCCATTACTATCTTCCCGTCCCTTACGTGAAAGCGCTTTTCACCTTTCAAAATGTCAGGCGGAAGGACCGGAATTCCCGAGTCCCTTGCACTTTTGATGTATTTAGTAACTTTCTCCTTTGTTCCCATTACGCTATTCATAAGTGCGGCAAGAAACTCTTCGGGATAATAAGTCTTCATGTAGGCGGTCTGGTATGCGAGCACGGCATATACCGCGGCGTGACTTTTGTTGAAGGCGTATGAGGCAAAGCTAATCATCTGGTCGAAGATTTCGTTTGCGGTTTCCTCTGGTATACCATTTGATACGCATCCCGGAACAAGCATATTTCCCTCGCCGTCACTGCGACCATACACAAAGAACTGACGTTCCTCCTTCATCTTATCAACCTTCTTTTTGCTCATCACGCGCCGAACGACATCACTTTGCCCATAGGTGTAGCCAGCAAGTTCGCGAACTATTTCCATGACCTGCTCCTGATAAACCATTACTCCATACGTCTCCAAAAGTATTTCTTTAAGGCTTGGATGAAGATACTCTATCGACTCTGGATTTTTCCTGTTTTTCAGATAAGCCTCGATATCGTCCATCGGACCGGGCCTGTACATGGATATGCCAACGATGATATCCTCAAAACAATTTGGCTTCAGCTGCCTCATAAAGTTTTGCATACCACCGCCTTCGAGCTGAAATACGCCTTCCGTGTCTCCGGACGAAATCAGCCTATAGACATTTTCGTCATCGAACTGAAGTGAATCCATATCAAAGGTTGTTCCTCGATTTTTTTTGATGAGTTCCTTTGCCTCGTTTATGACTGTAAGATTGCGAAGGCCGAGAAAATCCATCTTGAGAAAATTGAGCGTTTCAACAGTCGTCATATTGTACTGCACGCATATGGCTTTTTCCTTTGTCAAATACAGTGGAATACAGTCAGACAATGCCTCGTTGCATATGACAACCCCCGCAGCGTGCATCCCTGGCTGGCGAGCCTTCCCTTCAAGAGCCTTTGCGTGCCCAAGCAAAGCCGCGTATCTATTATCCGACCCGATTATTTTGCGAAATGCTCCTCTTTCCAATTTGAATTCATCAATGATTACTCCTTTTTTGTCTTTGGACATCCCCGCCAGTGCTTCATCTATCGTTCGAGCTTTTTCCGGAAGTAATTTCACGATTTTGTCCACTTCACCATATGGTATATCCAATACTCTACCCACGTCTTTTATAGCGGCCTTTGCCTTCATAGTGCCGAACGTGATAATTTGTGCTACATTATTTTCCCCATATTTTTGACGCACATAATCAATCACCTCCGAGCGGCGATCTATACAAAAGTCAATATCAATATCCGGCATACTGACTCGTTCAAGATTCAGAAACCGTTCGAATATCAATCCGTATTTGATCGGATCAATGTTTGTAATGCGTAGCACATATGCCACGATACTACCCGCAGCGCTTCCCCTGCCCGGGCCGACTGCAATACCCTTTTCTATAGCATCGCGAATGAAATCCCAAACGATGAGAAAGTAATCAGCGAAACCAGCTTTTTCTATGACGGAAAGTTCGTATTCGAGCCTCTCTCTGTGGATTTCCTTTTTCGCTCCATAGCGATATTCAAGACCTTCTTCACATTGCTTCCGAAGATACTGCGCAGCCGTGAATCCCTCCGGCGTATCAAACTCAGGAAAGTGTTTTTTCTGAAAATCGAAATCAAAATTGCACTTCTGAGCTATAACTTCTGTATTGTCTATTGCCTCAGGAATGTCCGAGAAAAGCTCTCTCATTTCAGTTTCCGTGCGGAAATGAAATTGATCCCCTGTGAATCTCATCCGGTTCTCGTCTGTAACCTTCTGACCTGTTTGAACGCAGAGAAGTATGTCGTGTGATTTGCTGTCATCTCTGTTCACATAATGTACATCATTCGTAGCGACTAGAGGTATTCCGGTCTCCCTGGATAGTTTTTTGATATCGCCTCGAATCATTAATTCCTCTTCAAGCCCGTGATCCTGCAACTCAAGATAGAAATTGCCATCGCCATATATATCAAGGAATTCTGTGGCAATGGCTTTCGCTCCATCATAATCCCCTTGTATCAATTTTTTCGGAATACTACCTGCCACACAGGCTGACAAAGCAATCAATCCCTCGGAATGTTCTCTGAGCTGATCCATATCCGTGCGAGGCTTGTAATAAAACCCCTCGGTATTGGCATTGGACACAATTTTGGTAAGATTCTCATATCCAACCCTATTCTTCACGAGCAATACCAGATGGCTTAATTCATTATCTATTCCTGTCTCTTTGTCAAATCTCGTGCGAGGAGCAGTATAGACTTCACAACCAATGATTGGCTTGACCCTGTATTTTGGCTTGGTTTTTTCCTCGTCTTCGTAAAGAACATCTCCTTGCGCATCCTTCTGCAATGCCTCGTTATAGAAATCAACAACGCCAAACATATTGCCGTGATCAGTAATGGCAAGGCTTTTCATCCCCTGCTGTTCCGCCACCTTGATGAGTTCCTTGACGCTCGCCAAGCCATCAAGAAGACTAAATTCGCTATGAACGTGCAAATGTGTAAATCCCATAATCCCTCCAGTGTGATTTTGTTTTGCCTGCATAAAATAGGCCAAGTATAAAATAACATTAGCGATGGGTCAAAAAAGGTGCACCATTAGTGGTATTTATATTATGGAGACATAATTGCTACCGACCGATGGACAGAAAAGGAAATTGAAATGGACGAAAATATTACTAAAAAAGGAAAGTTCAATAAAGCAAAAGTATTCTATGAGCTTTTTGCAAAATTATTGAAGGATGAAAATGGAAATATAAAGGCAGATGCATTAACCGCCTATGGCGTCAGGAAGGACTGGAAGGTATACCTAAATGAGCTTCTTCCGAAGCTGCTTGAAGAAATTGAATGTGAGACATATATCGGGCACCCTTGTGTCGATGTTGTTGGCTGGAGCATGCCAAACCGTAGCGTGAATGATGGGTGGGTTAATGAATATCTTTGGGATTTGGATGTGGCGATTGAACTTGAGGATGATTCCGAAGATTGGATGAATGGAGTAATCAAATTGTGCCATCTCAAGTGTGGACTAAAGGTTGTGATTTCTTACTCAAGTGATGATGACAGAGATTCCGATATTGATAAGCTCAAAATTACTGCAGCGAATATTCAGTCTCTTGCGTATGGTGGTTTGACTGAAGATGAGGATCTTCTGGTCATTCTAGGAAATTGCAGTAAAAACAAATACGAAACGCAAAGTGATATTGGATTCAAGGCATATGTATATGACGATGGTAAATTCAAAAAGTTGTCATCCTATTACACCACATATCATCTATTGTCAGGCAGCGTTCCATCATTGGATTAGATATGCAAATAAATAAATCATGTATACATATTTAGAAAGGAAATGTTAAAATGAATGAATTGAACAAGGAATTATTTGAACGCTATGAGGCTTTGAAACGGCTCGTCATAGAGAGGAAATCTCAGTTTGCAGATTTGATGAATCATTTGGAAAATGATACAGCTTATCTGACCGCTCCGGCTTCAATCAAGTACCATCTCAATCGCGAGAATGGTCTGCTTGAACATAGCGTGAATGTAGCGGAGACACTTTTGAAACTGAAGACGGAGCTTGCTCCGGAACTCAGCGATGAAAGTTGTGTGATTGTCGCATTGCTCCACGATTTGGGCAAGGCGGGCGTGCCTGGCAATCCTCAGTATTTGGTCAACGAGCCGTCTGAGAAGCAAAAACGTTACGGTTATCCGGCGTCAACGCCCTATCGGTTCAATACGGACTTGATACACCTAAGTGTACCCGTGCGTAGCCTATATCTGGTGCTTCCATACCTTCCGCTAAGTGAAGAAGAGGCACAAGCAATAGTCTACCACGACGGCCAATACGTAGACGACAACCGCAGCGTGGCGGCAAAAGAAGAAAAGCTGACACTGCTACTGCAATATGCAGACAATTGGAATGGATTTATTAGGGAGGTGGAATGATGGGTTACACGACATTTAGAACTAGTGTATTAGATAATTTTGCGAATTATTTAAGGAAGTACCCAAAAGCAAGCAGAGTGGGTGCCGGCACATACAATCACCGTGGCGAAATAAAGCCTTATAGCCATATTTTAGCGGATAAAAACAATGCGAAGAATATTGGGGATAATTTTATCTGCGCTACAGATTACCAGACTATAGCTAGTAGCAGATTACATTTTCATCGGCTTGCTCATCACCTAAACTCTTCACAAATTATGTGTATGAACTTTTTTATCAAGCTTATTGATAGTGATCAACATAAAGATTATTTGCTTACACTAATTAGCACTAGATTACATATCCCTACAGAGGGAAAGACTATAAAAGATTGCTTTTTTGAGTATGAGCCATGTTCAAAAGAGAAAACGAATTTTGACTTCTATGTTCGTTTGAGCGATGGGACTGAAATATTCTGGGAGATAAAATACACAGAGAAAGACTTTGCCAAAATATCAAAGACTGCGCGAAAGCAAAAAAATTACAAAGACAAATTCTCAGATATTTATGCCTCTAAACTAAAAAGTAGTTGTTATCTGGGTAAGTTGACGGAATCCGAATTCTTTGATAATTACCAAATATACAGAAATATTTCATACATACAAGGTCCTAAGCAGTATTGCGTATTCCTCTTCCCGTTTGCAAATACTAGCTTAGACAACCAAATTAATAAAATTGTCGGAATAAACACATGGTCAAATGTAAAATGCATTGACTGGAAAGACATCTATAATTTGCTAACTGCGATTATTAAGAACGGAGATCCAACAACCAAGTCATACTACACTGAGTTCTATGATAAATACTTAAAATATTGATTTTGCGTTCTAGTATTGCCACCAGAAGCAATCTCAGCCTGTTTTACATACAGGATTTTCACAACAAATTCTAGGTTTGATTAAACATCTGCAAAGAAGCTACTGCCGAAGACCTAGCTTTTCTGGCATCAGTTTCCCACGCCAACATAGTTTCCCTTGAAACATTTATACACAACTAAAAGGTGATTGAAACGTCCTATGTTCCAAAAATGCCACATCAAAAATGGTATTTATATATATGGGGAATTCACCAAACTATTCTTTGGTGAGTGAAAATGTATTAATCAAGGAGACAATATGCTTTATTACAAAATCACATCAGCCAGAAATGAGGTCAAGAGCAAGCGTGGAAGCAAAGAACGCGATAGACTTGAAGAAAAAATGCGCACACAGACACAGGCGATTAATGATGATTCAATTCCTGCACATGTATGTATAGCGCATATTGGCAATGACATGCTCGAGTGTGCCGCACTTGCAAAAGAGTATGTTGTCACCAAGGATATGCTCATTTCGCTGTTCCATAAGTTATCAGAGACATGTGGTTTTGGAGTACATGAAGCTACCATTACTGAGATCACGTTGCGAGAATATTCACGTATTTTAGCAGAAGCAGATGGCAACGACTACATCAAGAATGATGATGTAATTCTCGATCGATTTGGTCTTGGGTGGTATGGCTCATATCATCATAGGATGAATACTCGTGAAGTAATCTTGGATCAAACCAAACTACTGGTTGATGCAATCAGGCCGACAGTCAGAGTTTCCAGCAATGCCCTTATAGATGAAATCAAGCGCATTGAGAAGGGACGATCTTACGAGCTTCATTATGGGCATCCCGTGCATTACATTATTTGCGCCGATGATGATGAGAGTGCAGATTATTTGACAAGGCAATTGGTATCATCCCTTGTTGAAAACGACAGAATACTAAGTCGCCGCATGTTTGTTATTGATTGCAAGAGTGGCAATAACACATCCCTAATAGAAAAACAGTACTGCATATCCGGCGGAGGTGCAGTTCAGATAAAATATCTGCCTGACAATATTAATATTGGGGAGTATTCATTATGCAAAAACGAGATGCTTGAAATTGCGTTGGAAGTAGTTAAGTCTCATGCACATGATGTCCTTACTATTTTGCGGCTTCCATCAGTGCTTGGCGATGCTGAAGATAAGCTCGAAGATGCATTGCAGAGTATGACTTTTGTAAAGATTTCTGAAGATGCAGTTGATTACGAGGGAGCTAAGAATTATCTGAAATTGCGCGCCGGTGATCTTGGGATTAAAACCGACAGGAACTTATATGCAAGCCTAAACAAAAATGAGGCATATAAGTCTGCCGAACTGAATAAGATATTTGATGCATGGTTCTCTAAAAGGCTGAAAACAAGTATCTATCCTCAATATGCAGATTTGTCTGCGTATATGGTGTCCCCTGATGCAGTGAAAGGCAATGCTTTTAAGGACTTCGAAGCCCTAATTGGGCTTTCATCTTCGAAAGAACTTATCAAAGAGATAATTGATTTTGCATCTGCACAGAAGCTGTATCCGGTAAAAGGTGGCAAGCCATCTCTTCATATGATGTTTGCAGGGAACCCAGGAACAGCGAAGACTACAGTTGCCAGGCTTGTTGCGAAAATTCTAAAGGAAAACCAAGTCCTTGAAAATGGCGAGCTTATTGAAGTAGGAAGATCTGACCTTGTTGGAAAATATGTGGGGCACACAGCACCGAGAGTAAAAGCTGCTTTCCGAAGGGCTAAGGGGTCTGTACTGTTTATTGACGAAGCCTATTCTCTTGTTGATGACCGCGATGGTTTATTCGGCGATGAAGCTATCAACACAATCGTTCAGGAAATGGAGAATCATAGGGACGATACTATTGTGATATTCGCCGGTTATCCGGACAAGATGGAGGGATTTCTAAACAAGAACCCCGGGCTTCGCAGTCGCATAGGATTCCACGTGGACTTCCCTGACTATAACGCTGAGGAACTGTGCAATATCCTTGAGCACGTTGCCGGTCAAAGCTCGCTTCTTTTAGCTGACGATGTCAGAGAGAAAGTAATGCCAATATTTGAGAAGGCATCAACGATTTCCGAATTCGGGAATGGGCGATATGCCAGAAATATGCTTGAAAAAGCAAAGATTAAACGTGCATCAAGGCTTATCAGAATGAACCCTGAAGATGTAACGGAGAAAATATCTCAGACGTTAATTGCAGATGATTTTGAAGATCTATCCGTTGGTAGAAAAGATAGTCAAAGAGTAATCGGTTTCGCAGTTTGATTGGTTTATTCCGTGTATCGCTCTAATTGGGCATCCACATCTCTGCCACCATACATCACTCGAATCACTGTCACGATTTGTCTTTGATTGTCTGCAATATACATTACCAAGTAATTATCGATCGGCATTATTCGAAGCCCCCTAGTTTTCCAAGGTTCCTTATTATATAGATGGAAACGCTCCGGGCATTGGTCAAGGCTTAAAATTTGTTCTTCCAATCTATCAATCTGACTTGCAGCATTTCGAGGTGCATTTAATTGAAATATGATATATTCAAAAATACCTCTTAAATCATTGTTCGCTTGCTCTGATATTTCAACCCCAAATATCATAAATTGTAATCATTTCGAATATCTGAAAATGTCACTGTTGCAGATTTTGTTCTTCCTTCAATCATATCGCCGTAGCCTTTTGCAAGTGCGGTATCCAGTTGTTCATCGGTGGCCAAGCTAATATCAAGCACCTGCGAACTTGGGATTTTCACATCAAAAGGAATGCCTCTTTGCAGTATAATCTGCTTATAAAACATATTGATTGCATTTGAGGCTGGAATACCAAGTGAGGACAAAATACTTTCCGCTTGTTCCTTGACACTAGGCTCTATTCTTGCATAGAGATTTGCTGTTTTAGCCATATATTAGCCCTCCATTACCGCCGAATTTCTTACTTATATACATATTTTACGTTATTGTATGGACAATAGCAATGCAAATCTATAAGACTTTATACTTAAAGATTATTTTATTTTTTGTATATAATGCTGTATGATTTTTCTTCTGCAATCGGCACCATCTTCACGGAAAACCCATTTCGTTCGCCAGCTTCAAGGAATTCACCGATTTCATATTTTGCATAGCCATTTTTCGTAACGGGCAGACTGTCGAGCATTGCCTTTGAATAGACGGTGTTGATGAACACGCCGCCTGGGCGCAATACCCGCCAAATCTCTTTTAGTCCGGCGTCAAGCGATGACCAGAAATAGACGGTGTTGATAGTATAAGCCTTTTCAATCAACCCATCGGCAAGTCCCGTTTGCTCAGCGCTGCCAAGCGACAGCGACATTCTACCATCTTCAATATGTTTCTTATTTCGCTTCTTCGCAACGTCAAGCATATCATGGGATATGTCGATACCGTAAAAATGGCAGCTATTCCTGTCGGCAAGCCTGTTAAGCATGTAGCCATTTCCAAATCCTATGTCCAAAACCGCATCGGAGGTGCCTAATTCAAGTATAGCCTCCGTTCCTAAATACTGCCTCTGGTTTTGCCTATTCATCACGAAAGTAGCAAGCCTACCGCCTAAGCCTATAGGTTTGTGGAACTGCTCCCCGACGTAAGACATTAAATCCAACAGTTATCCTCCTGAAAATCCCATTTGGCATATCTCATTTCAATATTTTATCACAATTTTATACCACTCGAAGCTTATTCATCTTCCTCGCGGCTTTTGATGAACATTACGCGATGGAGCGATGGGATATTTCGTTTTGTAAAGAATTTGTAAAACAACGTCCTTTTGGTGATTTTATAGCTTGACGAAACACCTCATTCACAATATGATATTGCAAGATAAAATAATACTGATTACCAAAGGAGTAATACAATGGCAACACTAAACAAAGCAGATTTCGTCGCAGCTATCGCAGAGAAAGCAGAATTATCGAAAAAGGACGCCGCCACATTCGTGGACGCATACACGGCGGTCGTAACAGAGAACCTTGCAGCAAAGAATAAGATTTCCCTCATCGGTTTCGGCAACTGGGAAACCACGGAAATTGCAGCAAGAACCGGTCGCAACCCACAGACAGGTGAAGCCCTGAAAATCAAGGCAAGCACTCGTCCCAAGTTCGCCGCAGGAAAAGCACTCAAAACTGCCGTCAACAAATAACTACACGTTTCTTTCACAACCGGCATCCTCTTGATTGACTTCAGGAGGATGCTTTTTTCTTCCTCGGCTTGGGCACGGGAGTGATAGGCTCCAAGATGCCGATTATCTGCTTACTGAATTCTGCATCATCGATATCCAAAACGTAGTGTTCTTTCGCTCCGTCATACGGGTAGCCCCTATCGGCCTCTTTCATAAGCTCTTCAATTTCCGGCAGTATTTTCACAAAAACCGTATTGTCACAGACGAGTAAAATGGGCTTGTCGTTGACATAAACCATATACTCACCGAACATCTTGCGGTATCGAATCTCGCCTATGCCTCTGATTTGTTCACAAACGAATTCGATAAAATCTATATCTGTTGCCATGTCATCTCCGCCATTTCTTTATTCAACCGCCTATCTCCATATTGAGATAGCCCGCCATGAACCGCTTGTGAAAAGCATAATAGCCCTCGTCGTCGTTTTCGGCAAGCGCGTACTCGGGTGCTGAAAAATGTAGCACACCTCCGCCTTCAAGATAGCCAGTAACAAGTTCGAAAACCATAAATGAATCTTCTGCCGTTCCATCCTCAAGTGTAAGGCCATAATCTCTCGCACGTTTGAATCCGATTTTCGGATAATATTCCGGAATACCGGTAATCAGCACGGCTCCGAAGCCCATCTCCCGTGCTTTTTCCAAGCTGTGAAATACCAGTGCAGAGCCGATCCCCTGCTTCTGATATTTTGGCAAAACGCTCAATGGACCAAATGTAATGCCGTCCTTTTCCGAACCGTCCGCCCCTTTAATCTTGTTCCGAGTATATAGTATATGCCCGACAACCTCGCCACCCTGCTCTGCCACAAAACAAAGCTCTGGTATGACGGATTTCGACCCCTTCAACAACCAAATCAGGTAATGCTCATCCATGCGCCGTCTGCCTGGGAAATCGAGAGAAAGAAAAGCTTCATAAGTCAACCGCTCCACCGCCACATAATCATCCGGTTTTTCAAGTCGAATATTCACTTTTTACCCATTTATCTCCATATTGCAACAAATCAGATGTACGATATCACGAAAAAATATCATTCCAATCCTGAAGTTTACATCAGAAATATCAAGTTTATAGCTCCTCTTACTGCTTCCATACAATACCTCCTCGATTATACTTCTTTTTATAAGTATATCACGAACATTCTACCATGAGATAGATACCCTAGCCTTTTTTGAATTCTCATCACATTGTAGAAACAATAAATATATTCAAACACCGCCGCCCTCACATCTATCACTGTGGAAGATGCAACCCTCCGCCAGCGAGTGTCGTGCCGTGAGTGACAAGATTGCATTTGTCACAAGCTCTTTCGTCATACGATCAGACATGTAGTCTCCGAGGACATCCTTTGTCACTACATCTCTGATAACACAGTGATACATGAAGCCTTCATTTGATTAGCTACATAGTAAAAAAACTACTATTACTGTTAATTAAAGGAAATTGTATCACACTTCCAGATTTTGCCAAGTATTATTTATAAATATTTTCAATAAGCTTGCAAAAATCGCCATTTTAAAAGGACAGGGAATAGAGAAACGCATTACAATTTAGTATCTTCTTTTCCGCAAAACGGGTCTATTGGTGAAATGCCCTTGAATTTACTTCTGCCCATAATTTTCTCAATCAATGCGTCGCGTGTAAATTCTGTGTTTGTATATGCGTTGATAAATGTTTTCATCATTGGCGCATCCAATAGGTGATACGGATTGGCAAGACTGATAAACATAGTCGGCACCTCACTTGTGTACCATGGGGCATCATCCCCCATACCCATAATAACTTTCCAATTCAACCGTACAACGCTTGCATTGCTTTGAGTTTCAAGATTTGCGACCACAATTACCAAATCATATTTGTTCTTGAATGTTCCAACTCCAGCAAGACATTCCCTTAACAGTTTGATTGTAGAGGGCGTTATCATACCTTTCATAGCTTTTTTGAAATCTAAATCAAGTGTGCGATTGCGAATGGTAACGACAAATCCCTCTTTCTGCAACCGAGTCTTTAAGTCCATTGCTAATGCGCTGTTCTTTTCTGGTCTGTTTTCCAGAACATTGAGGTAAATGCGTTTGGTCTTACTTGGCATAATCGGTAACAAGTTTTGCGTGTCTTTTACCAAGGTAATAGCGCGGTCTGCACATTCAGCAGTCCATTTGAGGTGTTTACTGCATTTCAATATGGCGGCTGATTGTTCAGCAGTTGGGATAAGAGTTCCGCTTTGTTTTCTCTTATGCAAACCGAGAGCCGCTTTCGTTGCCAAAAGCCGTGTAACAGCCTCATTAAGCCGTTCTTGCGTGATTGTGCCGTTTTGCACCCCTTGTGTCATAAAATTATAATCCTCATCCAAATTTTTATTGAAAAGAAACATATCACAACCGTTAGCAATAGCGAGGGGAACTGCCTGCTCACGAGGCGCAGCGCAAGCAAAACCAAGCATAGCACTCGCATCAGTAACAATAAGGCCATTAAATCCGAGATGGTCACGAAGTAATCCAAAAAGCAACTCCTTTGACTGACTTGCCGGACGGTAGCAGACTTCCGGCGATGCCATTGGGTTAATTTTTTTGACCCATTCAGGCTGTGCAATATGTCCTACCATTACGGTTTGAGCTCCATCTGCAATCAATGTTCGATAGATTTCCCCATAAGTTAATTCCCATTCTTCGGCGGAAAGTGAATTGACGCTTGTGAGCAAATGTTGGTCACGCTCGTCTACTCCATCGCCGGGAAAATGCTTGATACTGACAGCGACATTTTCCTCTTTTGCGGCGCGTAGATAACCTTGTGCCATACGTATTACTTTTTTATAATCCGCGCCAAATGTCCTCAGGTTGGTAATGGGGTTACGGAAATTGTTATCAATGTCAACAATCGGCGCAAATGCCCAGTTGCAACCAACAGCAGAGCCCTCGCTTGCTGCAATCTTGCCGAGATAATAACCCATTTTGTCATCATCAGCCGCAGATGTGCCGAGTGGCATAGAAAAATGTGTTCCGTCAGGCGTCGCCCCGCTACCGCCATCCTCCAAATTCGCCGCACATAGAAGTGGGATTTTACTTGCACTTTGCAACTTTCGATATGTGGCAAGTAACTTCTTTGCGGGCTTCGGACGAAACATAATTCCCCCGATTTCAAGCTCTTCGGTAAAATGACGAATTGCTTTTGCTGTATCGAAAAAGCCAAGCGGACAAAACAGTTGTCCGATTTTCTCCTTTTCGCTCATATCTTTCAACGTGTCAGAGACCCATTGAATACTTTCATCATCCAGAAAGAAAGGTGCTGTTTTCAAATCGATCATAGTCAAATCTCCCTTATAGATCACATTGGATATGCGTGAGCGCTTCATCCCGACTGATTTCGTTCATATTTGCTTTGGTCATCCATTGTACGTCATTGTCACGCAGTTTATAAA
>JAISKC010000001.1 GCA_031261345.1 Eubacteriales Family XIII. Incertae Sedis bacterium
TGTTCTTTGAGGTAAGCCCGGCGCATACGCCCGTATCTGCCGAGCGGTTCCTGTTCCTCCGCACGTTCGGAGAGAATGATGTTCGGTAAGTAATAATCGCCGACAAGGGAATAGGTTATCTCGCTCATAGGTTGCTCCTTTCTTTGTCGTGGTGTCAGCCCATTGTGCCGCAACGGTGTGACCGCCATTAAATAATGGACGCTGATTAAAACGTCCATTAGATGTTACTACACCGACAGCAAAGGCGTTGCTACTAATTTTAGTGTAATGAGTGAGACAGTTTCTGAATTTCGTGCGAGTGGGACTATTGCAAAAGGGTGGAACGACAAAATTCAGAAAGACTACAAACGGAGGAGGAAAAACGGTAGTGATTGATTCTATTAAGGACAAAAATGAGTTTGATTTCTGGGAATGGACTGCCGCCGACTTTATCACGGCAAAGCCATTTAAGCTGTATGTCAACGAACTAAAAGCTCGTTTTGTCGGACTGCCTCTGTCCGCGATACACACGATGGGCGTCTTATTCAACAACTATGACAATGAAGATTTGCATGAATGGGACGCCGAGGGTTTTCTTTCATTAGATGAACCGATAGTCCTTGATTGCGCAGGAGAGCATATCGAGATATGTTTCCACAATACAAGTCACGCGAAAGTAGGGGTTAACACGCTTACGATGTCAGAACTGTCATACCAGCGTGCTGAGTGGAGCGATGTCAGTCATCTGTTTCCGAATGTCATCGGGCAAAAAATCGTTGATATTATTCTGTTCACAGACAATGAGGGCTTTTATGACAGCGTGTTTATGGGAGATGGAAGCCGACCGGACGGTGGTGACTATTTTAGCTCAATGGTAATAATCTTCGAGAACGACAGCGTACTGGAACTCTATGGTCAAACAGAATATATGCAGGTTTTGCAGCGTCCTAAATCGGATTACAGGCTTTTCCCAACCGACGCGCGATGGCATCTTGGCGATTCCGTCAAAGGAGCCGGAATATCACCATACTTTTCTTTCGTTCCGAATAACAACAAAGTTTATTCTGAACAGGATGCTCTTCACATTTACGACGGCGATTGGGACATTATGCATTGGGCGATTCGTCATGTGTTCCCTGCGTATGATGAGCACGAATCAAATTTTCAAATAAGTATTGCAGATTGGGAGCGAATCCTCACCGCATGGCAACTAACGTGCGAGGCGGATAGTTTTAACGACGCCTTTGAGTTTCTCTGCGGAATCGACTACGCACAGCGCACCGTCAGGAACCAAGATTTGATGTACTATATCAACAATATAGGATACCTCTGGAACAACAAGGACAGCGCTTGGGAAATATACGAGAACTTTAGGCAGTGGTTTGACAGAGTGAAAACCACTTGCACACACATCAACATATACGGGATATAGGGGGGGATTAAAATGTCATTACTATGTGAACAATTGGAAGCTTGCGGGAAAGCGTTTTCTTCCGGGCTTGTCGATGAATTTACCACTTACCTATCGTCGGACTGTACATACCGCTCTGATTACGCCGACCGCGATATTGAAGGCGCAGAGAATATTTCTGCGCGTATGCGTCAAGTCTATTTGAATCTTCAGCCCCAAAATAATTACACTTACGAAATAATTTTCACGGCGGATATAGTTAAACAGGATGAGGAATTACCGGAAATTTACCGTTGCGAAAACTGCTTGCGATTGTACCAAGGTGGCACAATCGTAGCATTTGTGTTCCTGCAATGTAACGAAAACGGAAAGATAACTCGTGTTTATCTGAGCCGCGACTCCGAATTATTGACGTATAAATTTATTGAAGATAAGCCGTCAACAGTGAATCCGGTGCTTCCAAAAAGCAAAACCGTGCGCACCATGCCCGTGCGAACTCTTTTGCGTGGCGTGTACGGGGAGCGAACCCTTGACGAGATGCGCCGCAGCAGCGACCAGTTTGAAAATGACGGCGGCGCGTACGTCTGGAAACAGGCTGACCGTTTCGCTAAAGATTGGCTGCCGAGTCAGGGGTATAAAATTTCCTCGTCAGAGATTGAGGACGATTGCATCGGCTATCGCTGCGTCCGCAATGGGGAGAATTACACTATCTTCGTTTATGCATATAGAAAGGATAAAACCGCGCAGCTCGATGGTGACTACTGCGCGAAATTGACGAAGTTGCCGTATGCAAAAGACAGTATCGCGCTTGTGCTTTACCTGCACGTTGAAAAGACTAAGGGCGAAGACGGGAAGTTTGTTTATGAGGTTCAGAACTATTACGGCAAAACTGAACCTTTTGATTTTTGGCATATTGGAACAGTACAGGACAGAAATATTCTCGATTACTATCCGCGCAAAGAAGGCAAAGATATGGTTCTGCGCTTTATTTCCGCTTACAATCAAAAATCCATTGATGTTTTCGAAGCTATATTTACGCCCGATATTTATATAAATCTCATAGGCGGTGGTCAGGTTCACAATGATGGTGTATTCGAGCGACTGACATATCTATATGAGAACTTTGGCAAAATGAAACTGGCATATTTACGCACTAATGATGTTATATTCTCGTCGGTGCCGTATTTGGAGGGCTTCGGGTATTTCAGTTTCTCCGTCACAAAAGCCGGTGATAAAATTTCTAAAATCGAAGAATTCCCGCTTGACGGCAAATACGAGGAACTTTGGGTTACCGATATTGAAGTGCCCGCCGGAATGTTCGGCGCGTTCCCCTCAATTAGCAGCGTTGAGTTCCTCAAGCCGGAAGTGACTGCGCGGTTTGCGGTCATACTCCGCTTTGACAACGACGAAATAAAAAAATATGTTCTGCCCATTGACAGAAACGCAGAGGGCGATGAGGTTGTTAAATACAAAAGACACTCGTTTACGGACAAAATCTGGAGTAACGGGTGGCTATCCGCTTCTCGTCGGCAGAACACAGGCTCTACCCACCGCGCTTTTAGGGCATACGGGCAAGAGATAGATTTCATAAACGGGTATTCAATCGGCGCGGTTCAGCTTTATTACGATAGTAAACCCTATTATGTACCGAAAATATGCGAAGATGTCGTGTTTGAAGATGAAAATCTTAAAATCACTAAAATCGCAGAATGGGCGGATTGCTCCCTGTACTCCGCAGGGCAAGGTTACGATGGTGACGATAATTCGGATTTGATAAAAGTTCTGCTCCCCGGTGGCGGTGCGTTCAATGTCGGCGGGACTTCAACTTTTGCTGATGCGGACGGAAAACGCGCCACGGCATTGGAATTTAACTATATGGATAGTTTCTACGAGGGTGTGGCGAGAGTGGCGATAGATAACTACGGTTATGGTTTCATCGGTGAAGATATGAATTTTGTTATACCGCCCAAATACAGCCACGCCAAAGATTTTTCAGAGGGTTTTACTGTGGTTGTTTCGGCAGATGGCGGGAATTATATAGTAGATAAGACCGGCAGGGAACGCATCATTGCAAACGATTACTCAGGCAAAAAATATAAAAACATTATAAGTTGCTCGGATGGAATGTTCAGAGTTTCCGCGCTTGACGAAATCAACTTCATGCATCATGACCGCTTTAGACTGGCATATCATCATGATGACGAGAGCGATGCGGGAATCTGGGGCTTCGTCAACACTCAAGGCATTGAGGTTATTGCCCCGCAGTATATTTTCGCATATGACTTCGTTGACGGAATCGCGCTTGTCTGCAAGGGCAAGTGGGAGGAAAAAGAAAAATGGGATGAGCGAGATAATACTTGGGGTTGGTGGAGCGAGGAAATGTTGTGGGGCTTTATTGATAAGGAGGGCAACGAGGTCATACCTTGTAAATACGACGAAATCGAGTTCTTCCAGAACGATGACTATGATAAACCAGAGCTGCGATACTTCAAGGCGCACATTGGCGGTTACCCCGACGGCAAGTGGGGCGTTATAGACCGAAACGGAAACTGGATTGATGAAACCTTTTTTGCAGATGTTGACTACACTATATCGGACGATGATTGCTTCGCATTTTACGCGGAGGACAAATGGTCTGCGGACGATGTCCTTATGGGAATCTACAGCATTCCCGAAAAGCGGATTTTATTTCTGCCGCAGTTTCTTGATGTCGAATTTCGGAAAGACGGCAACTTTGAGGTAGAGGTCTTTGATGATGCTCTCGGACGTAATATCAGAAAAATCATCAATCGGCAGGGGCAGCCGATTTTCGCCTCACGTTACTCGTCAATCTCCGCATGGAAAGAACCATATGAAGTTGAGATATACGACGATTCCGGTGATAAACGTCGTGTCCTACACGGGTT
>JAISKC010000003.1 GCA_031261345.1 Eubacteriales Family XIII. Incertae Sedis bacterium
AACAATCCTGTTCTTAATGAAAAGGACTACTATGATGTTCTCAGGCAAAGTTTATGGCAGGTGGATTAACCATTATTGTTATTACTTCTTTTCTATTTTACTGCCCTTGAGTAGTAACGGATAACAACAATTAATCTGCAAATAGATTGAACTATTGCGGTCTAAAGTTTATACTGTATGTAATTCAGTTCGAAATATATTCAGGAAAAACGCGTTGAGGTAGGCAATTTGAGCGGGGAGAAAAGAAAGGCATTTGGTTCTTCTGTAACCGGTAGCATACGGGGACGGATATTGGGTGGCGTTTCTGCCATCATTCTTGTTCTCACAATCGGTCTTTTGGGGATAATGTTCTTCTTTATGAGCAGTCTCATGACCTCCACGCTCGATTCAACCCTTCAGCCTCTGTCAAAGACGGCAGCGCACAGCATTACTGGCAACCTGAACCTCATGGCGGATCGAATGTTCATGATAAGGGACAACGCGGGAATAACGGGCGAGGGTGCGACAGGAGAGACGCAAAGGGGCGCAATCAAGAAGGCGATGAGCGGCATCGAATTTGTGTGGCTCGGCATATATGACGCTTCGGGCACTTTTGTGACGGGCAGCGATAATTCGCCAAAGACTATCGCGGACAGTTCAATCTTTTCAGCCATGGCAGAGACGAAAAACGTCGTGCTATCGGATCCGGACGAAGGACCCGATGGCCTTGAAATCGACGCAGGCATACCCATTTCAGGGGCGGGCGGCGAGATAGATAGCTATTTGGTCGGAGCCTACAACTACGAGGTGCTCACCGACGCTCTCGGAAATATTATCCTTGGCTCTAAGGCTTCGGTTTTCATCATCAATCCGGAAGGCAAAATAGTCGGGCATAGGGATAGCAGCTTCGTTACCGAGGGTGCGTCGCTCACAGACATCTATGGCGATTCCAAAGAAATAAACGACATGAAGGAGGACATGTTTCTCGGCGAAACCGGCGTTGTCCATATCAGCAATGGGCTAAAGGGCAAGGGCGACGACATATTCTTCAGCTATTCACCGGTCAGGGGGACGCTCTGGTCGCTCGTCATAGCGGCGCCGAAATCGGACTACACGGCTCCTATGACAAAGGGCATAACGATGGGTGTCATCGTCGCTGTAGTTCTGCTTGTGATAAGTATCCTCGTTACTAGTTTCATCATCTTGGGCATACAGAAGCCGCTCAAAAAGGCTACGAACAGGATAGCGGCACTCGCGGAGGGCGACCTCACAGCCAATGTTGAAATCACACATTCGAACGACGAGGTGGAGACGTTGTCGGAGTCGCTCGCTGGCATGGTCACGGACTTCAAGGCCTACACGGGTGCCATTACCGACATATTGACGAAAATATCCAGCAGCGATTTGGACGTTGAAATCACCGACGAATTCAGGGGCGATTTTGCAGTAATGAAGGACTCGCTCAACACGATAGTGGACTTTTTGAACAATATCATGAACTCGATTCGCAAGGCTTCGAGCGAGGTCTACAGCTCGGCGACCTTTGTGTCGAGCAATGCGGCGGATGTGCAAATCAGCTCAGGCAGTCAGGCCGAGAAGGTTTCGCGGCTCAAGAATGAGACAGAAATCATCTCCTCGAATGTAACCGGCATCGAGAGCAGTGCCGAGCGGGTTTCCGATTTGATAGACGACGTTCGCGGAAAATTGGCGGAAGGCGAGCAGCATATGGGAAACCTTCTCGCCGCGATGAACAGTATCAGCAAAAATTCGGACGAGATCACGAAGGTCAACAAGTTCATGGAGGACATCAGCTTCCAGACGAATATTCTCGCGCTCAACGCTGCGGTCGAGGCGGCCAGAGCAGGTGCTGCGGGCAAGGGTTTCTCCGTCGTCGCGGACGAGGTTCGCACACTTGCCGCAAGGTCGGGAGACAGCTCAAAGAAGACGAGCGAGATGATTGGAAATTCGCAGAAGTCCATAGAGGACGGCTCGGTTTATGTCAGGCAGATGGACGAATCCATAAAGGTGATCGGCGATTTGATCGGCGAGATTTCAGGTTTGACGGAGGCGCTCAAGGAAGCGGTTGGCTCGCAGAAGGACTCGCTCGGCGTAGTCTCCGCACAGGTTGACGGCATAAGCGAGATGGCAAATTCAAATCTCGAGTCGAGCAAAAATAGTGCGAGTGCAAGCAGGGTGCTGACGGAACAGGCTGACAAACTGAGAGCTATGGCGGAGAGATTTAGGCTTCGGGGTGATCAAAATGAATAAGAAAAGAATTCTTATGCTTTTTTCCCTGTGTCTGCTTCTTGTTGCCTCGACTTTCATCTTGGGAGCCTGTGAGAAGAAAAACACCAGCGGCTTGCAGGACGGTTGGTATTCCGCACAGGTCAAGGAGCCGGATCACGGTTGGTGGGAATACATGACCATCTGCGTCAACAATGGTGATATTGTATCGGTGGATTACGATGCGAAAAATTCCAGCGGGTTCATCAAGGCTTGGGATAGCGACTATATGCGTATCATGAACGCTGTGGACGGCACTTATCCGAATGAATATATGAGGACATATGAATCCGAATTTTTGGAGACGCAGAGTGCTGATGTCGATGCTTTGACAGGTGCGACGACTTCACATGTCTCCTTCGTGCTCCTCGCTGAAGCCGTCCTTGCGCAGGCGAGGGTCGGAGATAAGAGCATGGCGATAGTAGAGGTCCCGCATGAAGAGGAAGCCGAGTAGTCGATCATGTGGATTGCTTCGCTACGCTCGCAATGACGGCACATTGTAGTGGTCATT
>JAISKC010000078.1 GCA_031261345.1 Eubacteriales Family XIII. Incertae Sedis bacterium
TTACTTTAAGGGACAGTTTAGAAACTGTCATTGTGGGCTCAATTCGCAATCCACATTTGATTTTGAGGGAGGATCATTTTATGTCAAATAAATTCAATGCTTTGGCGACAGGAACAACCGGAATCGCCAAGAACACCTGTTCGGGGGGGGGTGCAGCGCATAGCCTAAATTTTTCCCGTAACAAATTTCTTTCAATCTTTATTTCTATTATTCTCTGTTTTTCATTACTCGTAGCATATACACCCGAGCAGGCTCACGCCGCGGGATCACTTGGCACTTGGACCGATGCTGCCGGTGTCAATTATGATATTTTCGGCACATCGATAGATGATCCAGCACGTTACGCTGTGATAACCGGACCCGATACATATGCCGGAGCTTTGACCGTACTTGACAGTGTAAATGTTGATGGCGGTAATGGTTCTGGTTCAGTAGCCTCTGAAAACTACGGCACTTATCCTATCACGGAGATAGGTGCAAACGCATTTCAATATAATAATTGGGGTGGTACCCTTACTGAAATTAATTTATCGGGCGCAAGCAATCTAAAGACGATTGGTAGCAATGCGTTTTATTATTGTAATGGTGTAAGAGGTGCTCTCATTATCCCCGGCAATGTGGACACGATTGGCTACTATGCGTTTGCCAGTTGCAATAATATTGATAGTCTTACAATTTCTGAAGGCGTTGAGGAAATAATTGAGAGGGCATTTTATGAATGTTCAGCTTTAGATGGCGAGCTTATCATTCCCAGTACCGTGAATACTATTGGTGCGAATGCATTCTATGCTTGTCGTAATCTCGATAGCCTTAAAATCTCTGAGGGCGTGGATACGATAAGTACGTATGCGTTTGCGGAATGTACAGGTTTAACAGGCGAGCTTGTTATTCCCAGTACCGTGAAATTGATTGGTGATTCTGCATTTTATTATTGCAACAATCTGGAGAGCCTTATAATTTCTGAAGGCATCGAGGAGCTTGAAATACAGCGGTATGCGTTTAATCAATGTGGAGCTTTAGATGGAGAGCTTATCATCCCGAGTCGAGTGAGTACGATTGGGGAGTATGCGATTTCTCAGTGCCCAAATCTTGATAGTCTCATTTTTTCTGGAAGTAGCGTAGAAATAGGCTATCAAGCGTTTTTTTGGAATCCTCAACTCAACACTATAAAGTTTGAGGGTAGTGTGCCAACAAGCATTGGAACAGATGCTTTTCGGGGTTGCCCAGCTGATGGTGTGTTATTTTATCCGCGGGACGCCGAAACACCACCATATACGAACTTTATTAACACTTATCTTACGGGTCAAGATTGGAGTTTGTGCCCTACACTTTCTGCTACTCCGGCATCTATTCCCGCTTCTTCGGTCAATATGGCAATCACTCCCATAAATGTCGCTGCCGAAATTGGTGGCGGAACAATTGACTATAAATATGATTTAAAAGCCATTCAGGGAAATAATTTACCAAACGGACTTTCGCTTGCGTCTTCTTCCGGCGAAGTTTCGGGTATACCTACGGAAAGAACTCCTTCCGGAAGTGTAATTGTTGAAATTTCCGACAGCGGAACGGATCTGTTCTTCCAGAGCACGGAAATCATAGTTCCATACGGTGCTGTATTGAATGCCGATGCCACACTTGTGTCATATGAACTTGGCGGAGTGACAGGCGGCGTGGGAACACTTGGTACTCCAAATAAATTGTATGATAAGGCTTTGGCAGGCGCTGTGACTTTGACAGAAACTCAGGCAGAGAAAGCCTCGTTTGTTGGGATAGCTGCTGATGCAAATGCAAAGGTTGAGTATGCTTATACCGCCGCAGATACCGACCCGACCTTGCTGTTCAATGAGACTTGGACAAGCAAGACGATAGCAAATAATAGCTATGTCTGGGCAAAGGTGACAGCGGAAGACGGCACTACCACACTTATTTATAAGATAAAGGTGACTGTTACGGGTTCGGGTCAGATAGAAAATCCGGATCATCATATCCTTTTCCATTCTCACGACAAAAGTCTCGGCGGCAAGGATGGGCTGACAGCATTTGGCGAAGATGTGGTTGTTCAGTTTGAGGGAGATTTAAATGGAAGCAATGGCGTAACAAAGTTTGTATTCAATGATATTGAATATACGCTTTCAGTTGCAGATGATGAAAAATCAATAGCTATTGCCGATTTAGAGGGCGATAATGTGAGCACAATAACGAGTGTAGGCGTTGAGGCAGAAAGTCTTTCGGTGCTTGCCACGGCTGACGGCGTAGAAGTTACACTCCCTGCGGCATTTGCTGACAGGCTCGAGAATGGTACGCACGAGCTTCAAGTTTGGTTTTCTGATAGCACGGTGAAAGCTGAGGCTGGTGTGGCCGATATCGTGGTGAATCGCGAAGGCAAACCCATTGTTCCGCAGACAGGCGACGAGGCCCATCTGAATTGGTTGCTCACGCTCGGCGGAATTTCACTCGTTACATTACTAGCACTGATTGCATATCGCCGCAAGACAAAGACAGCATAGCAAAAGAGAGGGTACAGGTCCGCTGTCTTGTTTTTTTCCAGAAAACAGGACAGCGGACCTGTCCCCTACCCTACTATTTTTCTTCGAACCAATAGGAAAATCGTTAATAGCGCGATCAGTAGTAGCGCACAAACTATCAGGGTCGTCCACAGGCTGTTGGCGGCGTGCCCCTCTGATAGCGGCACGGGAGGTTCCTCGTCCGATACCATTTGAATTACTGCATTACTGCCCTCATCAAGGTCTACATTACCATCATTACCGTCATTACTCACATCGCCTCCGATAGAAATCGGGCCTTGAGAGGAGACGGGAGCGTAGACAGCTGTAACGATGTATTGGGCGACGCCCTCCAGCTCTTCGGCCGTCTGATAGGTTACATTTGCCCTGTAGTAGCCGAGTTCCGTGTAGGTTTCGATACCCCTGAAAACTATCGTGGCTTCATATTCGGTCGGCTCGCCGAGGTCGTCATATTTTGACACGGCGTAGGTTACGCCCGCTCGCCTGAGCTGTGTCGTGGTGAGCCCGTCGCCCGAAATAGCTGACGAAACGCTGAATTCCTTCGAGACGGGTAGATAGTCAACGTCATTGTTCGGAAGGTTTGAAATCACGAAATCCTTATCCACCTGCCGCTCTTTCTCCGCGTATACCGGCGTGAGGCTGACGTTCGGGAGCTTCTCAAACTCCGTCAAATCGGACAGTGAAACATTTCCATCTATTTTGTAAGTGTATATACGCGTTTGCGAAAGTGTAGACTCGAGTATCGGCTCGGTCTGCGAAACAAGCCTATAGACCCTGCCTGCCCGCGTGATTTGAGCCGGAATGTCTATGGTTTCACCGGCCAAAAATCGATACTCCGTAGTAACGTTCACGCTGTCGGGAATATCGGGCTGTTCGACCTCCGGCAGAGCAAATACTGCCGTGGGCACTGTGAGTGCAAGGGTGAGTGCCAACACAATTACTGTGCTCAGCGATAGTTTCATACGGTTATTCACCAATTTTCACCTCCATAGTAGCTCTGCGCCTTTTGACTTTTCCTATGCGTAGACAGATCGAGAAGATGATGATGAAAATCGCTGCCGCCATCGCAAGAATGATAGAACCTATCTTCATCGGATCGCCCGTAGTCGGGGCGCCGAGAGTCCTGTTTCCGAGCGGCACCAGACTGTCTTCGAAAGTAATTTCCTCTGCGTCGGTCTGAACATCAAACACCAGAGGGCTCGTGTCGAACGTTTCGATTTCCTTGGTGATCACTACATCTTGATCGGCGTCCTTCGCCGCCAAGAGTGCAATCCTTGCAGTCGCCGACGAGACGATATCCGTCCCCGTCATAGCCCGTGTCGCCGAGACGAGATATGCCGCAGGCCTCAGCCCTACTGCTTTCGCGGCGTCCTCAGAATAGAAACCGCTCTTCGAATCCGGCGTCCAGTTCACAAAACCATCGGTTGTAATACCTGCAAACAGCGCATTCAGGCCGAATTCGTCGCGCTGCTCGCCGTTCAGAGAATAATCGGAATAGTTCTTACTCGTGAAGCCCACTTTGACGGCACCGAAATCAAATCTGAGACCTGTGATGTACTCACCTTCGTCCAAATTCAAATCCGAGACGAGCAGATGATACCTTTTCTCCGTGGAAATCCCATGTTCGTCCGCACCTTCAATCGGCCAGAGCTCGTAGCCCTTATTCGGATAGAGCTCGTCCTTTTCCGCCTTTTCTTCGTTGCTGTCTACCCCAGGGTCGCTCTTGCTCTTCGTCTTGTTCGTCCTATACAGCACGAAGTAATGTCCATCTATATCGCCCCAAGTTACTGGTGTCCAGAATTCTTCCATACGAATCAAACCCTGTTTCACGGCCTCGAGCGAATCGTCCACAACAAACTCATCGGTATCGACATTTGACGTGGAGCGAAAATCGATTTCGTATTTGTAGCGCTCGTTCGGATCCCCGACATTGCGATAATCAGCACTGTCCATCAGGCTCTCGTCAAACGCCGCGCTGGTTCGTCTGATAGTATCCTTGTCAACCTCCACCGAAATGATTTGGCCAGGGACAGGGGAAGGCTTATCCTTGCCTTTATCGTCGTCACGCTCCTTTTCAGCCTCGCCAGTGATGGAGGCTTCGTATTGATGCTGATAATCCTTTTCGCTGTTCCATTCGTCAAAGCCCGAACTCACCTTGATTTGATTCTCTATTATCGGATTTGACTCGTCGTAGAGAATACTGCGATACACGAGATTCAGAGCAGAGGTGTGAAACTCTCTGAATAAGAATTTCAGCTTGTCTTCCTTGGCGTCGGCGCCCTCATAGCCAATATTCATACCGCCTAGGTCGGCTACTATTTGCTCAAGCCATTTGCCTGCGGCATTTCCTTTGTTGCTCACCAAATCAGGGTCTGTATCCCACTTTATGGCAGTTCTCTGTGCCATCTCAGATATGAATTCATCCGTTGACAGGCTATTGTAACCGGTAATGCTCAGCTTCTCGCCGAAATAGTCCTTGAATGTCGGGAAATAGAACAGTAACGATTTCAGATATTCATCGCGCGCCTTTTCGTTCGCCGAAACATTCGTCAGAGCCTTCATGGTCGTGTTGTAATTGAACAGGTTCACCTGAAGTTTCCCCGCAAGTTGCTTGATCGGCTTGTCCTCCCACTGTGAATTCGAACCGCCCTTATTCTTGATGAACTTACTCAAATTCGGAAGTTTGTCTTGGTTCAATGTCTCCGTATAGAAGTACGCGTCGGCCGGAAGCCAATGGCCCTCCTCCCAGAAAGCAAAATCCTTCATATCGCCGCCGAGAAGATAGCTATCCTTTGCGGTGCCCTTTCCGCTCTCCGCACCCGTCAGGGCAAAATTCAGGCGCTTTAGCTCCGCATATGCAGCTTCATTACTGTCAATGTCGAGGTCCAAGAGTCCCTCGTTCAGCCTCGACAGTTCATTCATGATGTTTGCATAGGGAGTGTGGCTGTTTCGGCCATTGTACAGATCGAAATTCAGCTGTGCCAAAAGAGCTTGCTCAAGATATGTGTTTGCCACATCTTCAAAAGGCTTGGTCTGCCCCATTGTTCTTTCAAAGGAAATCGGGCTTCCCGCGCCGAAAGCTCCGGCATTGATGATCAGCTTGTGCCTTTCATCTCCGTCTTCGTCCACAATGTCTGTGGTAGCCCACGAGAACGGCGTTCCTCTCACGGCAGCCTCGAGTTTCTGCACATCGGCCTCGCCGCCTCCGTCTCTTTCGATTTTCTCCCCCTTGACATTACTCGGATACACATAGTCGCCGTCAAAGTAATACTGCTTCATCTCACGCTGCACGATGAACGCGTTGGAATACGGCATGCCCTGACTGTTTTCTGTGAGATCGTAGGACCAACCTGTCTGTCCGTATTTGCCGCCGTGATTGTATGAAAAAGCCTTGAACGGCAGCTCTATCGCAAAGAAACTTTCACTATCACCGCGAAAGTCCGTGTAATTTGTATTGGGGTCTTCGGTGTCGCCGATCCATTCACCGTTCATGTTGTCATAATTCGAAAATTTCAGGTTCCCGCTGATCGTTTCCTCGATGATCACATCGCTGCTCGAATCCGAATCGGGGGCTTGCTCGAAATGTTCCTGCAAACCGAAAAACGGTGCAAACCAAGTGTAACCGTGATATTCGTAACCGGTCAAATCCGGAATGGCCTTTGCGGGCGTGTTCGACTTTGAATCCTTCAGGACGTTCCCCTGCCCTGGCGCAGTAACGTTGTTCACAATGCCCTTCAGAAGACCCTCGGGCGGAGGGTTTGGGCCATTCGGCTCGTCGGGATAAGGATAGATGTCCCCATCTTCTTCGTCGCCGCCGGGCGTGTTTTCCGAGTCGTCCACCTCGGGAATAGTGAGGTCCACCGATGTGCTGTCCTCAAACCATAGCTTCACCGGATTGTTCGTGTCGGATATCATGTATTGAGCCCAACCGCTTGCCTTGCCTGAGAAAATTATCTTGGACTGCGCATTTTCATTGAACGTTACGCGAAATTTGATGATGCCATCTACGGCGGAAAATACTCCGTCCGCTACATAGACATCGTCGATATTCAATTTTATCTTCTTGCCGCCGAACAGGGTTACATCGGAGCTCGTGAGCACTTTGATTTCAAAGTAATCGCCATCGTGAAATTTGTTTGCTTCATCTCTGGGATTTCGAACTTCCCAATTCAAATTGAAGGATAAGATTGCGTTTGCGGCTATTTTGTCTATGGGATTGACCTTGTCAGGATGTGTGTATACGGTAATGCCATCTACTTTGACAACCAAATCTGTGATGTCTATTCGGTCCGAAACGTCGGCCCCTGCTGCCAAGGCTTCCATGCTCGGTTCTTCCGTGGGCTCAAGCTCCTCATCTATGGGCGCCTCGCCTCTGTCTTCACCTTCAAAGGATGCCGTGAAGCTTTCGCCGCTTTGTGCCTTCGAATCGCCCCATGATGCTATCGGCATTATCGCCAAAGACATCAATGCTATGATCAGAATGATGGAGGTTGCTCTCTTCCGCCTCACAATCCTCTTTCTGCGATTTTGCGCCCGTACTTCGTAATTCAACTCAGTCATAAAATCTCCCATTAATATAAATATATAATGCTTTTAATTATACTTTATGGATTAATAAAAATGGTTATTAATGGGAAGATTTACTATTAAGTTTGCCTTACGGGGATGTTTCAATGATATTACTGCATCCAACCGTTCGCGGAAACGCAATATTATTGCAGTAATTCGTGAGTTAGTCGCACTATTTTGCCATTTGGCGCCATATTCTGCGACCAACTCACGATTTTCGCGAAAATTATTTGCCTACGTGCACCTGAGTTGTCAATCTGCGCCTGTATACGAGCAGTCCAATCAGCAGCATCAGAGATGAGATGAGCGTGCCATAAAGTCCTATCGGAACATTGTCGCCCGTATTCGGCGAAGCAGTAGGCGGCACGAGCTCCTCATTCTCTACACGGTTCACAACAATACTCGCCGTCCCCGCCTTCTGGTCGTAAGAATCCGCAAAAGTAACAGAGATATAGTGCGTCCCGTTCTCAAGCCTGTCCGAGAACTCCGCCGGCAAATTCACAATCGCGCTACCCTTGCTGATAGTGCCGATCTCGCCCTCGCCATCCTCATTTATGATTAGCACATCGCCCTCACCCTGCGAAAGCTCATACGCCTCACCATTCAGAGAAAACGCAGTTACATCCTGAAAATCACCCTTGATTTCAATTTCAACATCCTCACCAAACGCCAGGAGTCCACCGCTGTGCGAATTACTCAAAACAGGATGGTCATGTACCAAAGCCCCGTAGGCCGCCTCAAGCAGAGCCAAAGCCGTATCGACATCAGCCTGCGTAGCGTCAGGATCTGCCACGATGGCCTTCGCGCTAGCGAGCGCAGACATGAACGCCTCCACCTGCAAATTCACATAGTTATCCTCGTGAATGCCCAAGCCGTCTATTCCAAACACCTCTTCGACCGACGAAATCAATCCCAAAATCGCCGCTTTATCGACGAAGACGCCAACCACAACCTCGATGGTGGCCGTATACCCTCCACCGTTCAGGAAGTTCGCAGGAAGGCTTCCGAGAGTAGCCGTGAAAGTGTAGCTACCCGCCACATTGGGGTCGT
>JAISKC010000087.1 GCA_031261345.1 Eubacteriales Family XIII. Incertae Sedis bacterium
TATATACCCCAAAATTCACGATATAAACATTTTTTTGAGAATTTGTTCAAAAAAAATTGAACCATCTCATTTCCGGTCATATATAACGTATAAATTCCCAAAGAATTACTGCCCCAAAATCGAAAAAAACGGACATCATTTTAACAGATTGTCTGCAAGTCCTCCGGTGCCCAGAATTTTCAAGATTATAGAGCTATCTGTATCAAGGGGCTTCTTACACTGCTATGAAGAAGGTTCGGCGGACTGTTGCTGATTTTTTGGTTTCGCTCTCAACTGAAAAGGAGAGTTTGTACTCGCCATAGGGTAGGGATTCAAAGACCTCTTCCTGTATGGTGGCGCCTTCGCCGGAGGTTATTACCGCATCGTCCTTATCTGTTATGTTCCAGCCTTTGATGTTGGCTTCCGTCCCATCAAGCGTCAGGGTAGCAGCTGTCGGGTTCACATTGCTGGGCTCGCCGTTCCGCTCCATCACTATCTCCGCGTTCGAGAGATATGGCGAGGTATCCTGTGCCGGCTCGTTGGCCTCGGTGGCTATAGGCGCAGCGTCGGTGGGGCTCGCCTCGAAAAAGCCGTTCAGACTCATCACCAAAATGGTAGCTGCGACAATGATTCCGCCTATGAGAATAGCAATTTTTGCGTTTGCCGCCACTTTCCCGAGTCCTTTTGCGTTGCTTGCAATGTTCGATCCACTCAGGTATTCTCTGGCAGATTGGCTCGCATTTTCGCAGAAGCGATTTGCCACCGACTTGCCAATGACAGAATCTGCGTTGCCTTTCAAGGCCTCCGCAATAAGCGAATCCATGCCAGAAAGTGGGATTGCCGCGCCTAAGATTTCGAGTTCTCCATCCTTATTCTTTTTGCCGAGAATGTTCTCCAATTTTTTCTTTGCCTTTCGTATATTTGTGGAAACCGTGCTGCCGGTTACTTCCAGTGCTTCCGCGATTTCCTTGTAACTCATTTCGTCATAATAGTACATTACCAGTGAAATCCTCTGCGCGTCGGGCAAGGTTGCTATTGCCTCAAGCACCTGATTTTTCACATCCTTTTGTTCAGCACTGCTGTGCGGTATGTTCTCAATGTTCTCATCCGCAATTTCCATACCCTCTTCGATTGGAACGTTCAGACCTGCCTTCTTCTGAATTTGCTTGTTGTGCGTGCTACATACGTTGAATATCATTCGGTGAAGCCACGAGGTGAACGCGTATGGGCTGTTCAGCCTGCCGATGCCCTGAACGATAGCCATGGCGACCTCTTGCGCCACGTCCTCGACATTTTCCTTGTCTATTATCATATTGTAGACATTGTAAAGAATTGTCTTTGCAAATGTCAGATAGAGCTCGTCGATTGCCTCCGCCTCGCCATTCATAGCCCTACTGACAAGAACCGTAACTGATTTCTGTTCCATTATTGAATTGGTGCCTCTCTATATCCCCTGTTAAATATAAGGTATACAATATCGGGTATTTTATTGCCTATAAAAAAGAATTATCGCACATTGTCACTGAAATTACAAAAAACGAGACCCTTTTGAGCCTCGCTTTTGCATAAATTTGTATTGTGAGTAATTACTTGAGAGTAACTTTGCCGCCGACCTCTTCGATCTGCTTGGCGATTGCTTCGCCTTCGGGCTTCTCAACGCCTTCTTTGATGATTGAAGGTGCGCTGTCAACGAGCTCTTTGGCTTCCTTGAGGCCGAGACCTGTAAGTTCTCTGACGACCTTGATGACCTTGACTTTTTCGTTGCCGATCTCTGTGAGTTCGACGTTGAAGTCTGTCTGCTCTTCAGCTGCGGCTGCGCCACCTGCTGCTCCTGCTACGGCTACGGGTGCTGCTGCACTGACGCCGAATTCTTCTTCACAAGCCTTCACAAGCTCATTGATTTCGAGGACTGTCGCGCCCTTGATCTCATCGATAATCTTTCGAATATCCATAATTCTTTGTATCCTTTCTTAATAATTTTTTAATTATTCAGCCTTGTCGGCTTCCGGTGCTTCAGTTGGTGCAGCTTCTTCGGCAGGGGCTTCCTCAGCCGGTGCTTCTGCTTCTGCGGGGGCGGCTTCTTCTGCTGGTGCTTCGGGAGCTACAGCTTCTTCTGCCGGTGCTTCTGCTGCTTCTGCGGGCTCTTCGGAAGGTGCCTCAGCCGGTGCCTCCTCAGCAGGGGCTGCTGTTGGAGCTGCTTCAGCCGGAGCCTCAGCCTTAGCATCTGCCGGTGCCGCATCTGCGATAGCCGCAAATGTGCGAACGAGTTTTCCAATCGGGCTCTGAATGCTTCCGAGGAACTTCGCAATGAGTTCGTCTCTTGAAGGAATATCTGCAATCTGCTTGATTCCTTCCGCATCGTAGAACTGACCTTCGATGATACCGGCCTTGAACTCCATCTTCTTGTAATCCTTGATGACTCCATTGAGGATACGAGCGGGAGCTGTAACATCATCAAACCCGAATGCAAAGGCGCTCGGTCCGTCAAGAACCTGTGCGAGTTCGCCAAATTCCTTGCCGTCGATCGCTCTCTTGACAAGGGTGTTCTTGTAAACTTTGTAGTCTACGCCGCCGTCTCTGAGCTTGTTTCTCATTGCAGTGGCCTGCTCAACCGTTGTACCGAGATAGTCGATGACAACAACAGAACTGGCTTTTTCCATCTTTTCTGCAATCTCATCGATGACAGTCTGTTTGGCTTTCAAATTTTCTACTGACATATTTTCTCCTTTCCGGTCATAAAAAATGACCTATTTTCTTCCGTGGACGAAAAAGGTCATTTGATAAAAATCTTATCTAGTGACGCCTCGGCAGGAAATTAAATGCTCGCGCATACCTGCTGTCTACGGTATCTATTTAAAACTACTCTGTCATCTCGGGCTATGACCCGAGATCCAGCCCTTGGATTGCGGCTCTGAGGCCGCAATGACATTGCAATTCTAAATCAATATTTAGTTGATGACGAGCTTTGCCGGATTGACTTTCACTCCGGGGCCCATCGTCGATGCAATAGTAACGCTCTTCAGATACTGTCCCTTTGCGGCTGCCGGCTTTGCCTTGATGACAGCTTCGACGAGAGTCTTGAAGTTGTCTCCGAGCTTTTCCGGACCGAACGAAACCTTTCCGATAGGCGTATGGATGATGTTGGTCTTGTCGAGTCTATACTCAACCTTACCGGCTTTGATATCGTCTAAAGCCTTTGCGACATCCATGGTAACGGTGCCGGATTTCGGGTTTGGCATGAGACCCTTTGGACCCAAAACCTTACCGAGCTTTCCGACCACACCCATCATGTCAGGCGTTGCAACGATTACATCAAAATCGAACCAGTTTTCTTTCTTGATCTTGTCGGCCAATTCTTCGCCACCGACATAATCGGCGCCAGCTGCCTTGGCTTCTTCTTCCTTCGGACCCTTCGCAAATACGAGAACCCTGACTGTCTTTCCTGTACCGTGCGGAAGCACTATTGCTCCACGAACCTGCTGGTCGGCATGTCTGCCGTCTACTCCCAGTCTGAAATGGACTTCTACAGTCTCGTCAAACTTTGCAGGAGCACTTTTGACCAGTAATTCGAGGGCTTCGGGTGCATCATAGAGAGTTTCCCTATCTATGAGCTTTGCAGCCTCTTGGTACTTTTTACCTCTTTTAGGCATATTTTTCCTCCTTGTGGTGCTGATGATCGGGCAATCGGCCCATATCTCCCACTTACTTAGTCTTCTACTACGATCCCCATACTTCTGGCTGTGCCTTTGATCATTTCGGTGGCAGCTTCCAGAGTGTTTGCATTCAGGTCAACCAACTTGGTCTGCGCGATTTCCTGCGCCTGAGCGGTAGTAATCTTTGCGACTTTGTTCTTGTTGGGTTCGCCGGATGCCTTTTGAAGATTTGCAGCTTGCTTCAATAAAACAGCTGCAGGCGGTGTCTTTGTGATAAAGCTAAATGATCTGTCTGCATATACGGTAATAACGACCGGTATGATGGTGCCAGCCTGATCTTGGGTCTTTGCGTTGAACTGTTTGCAAAAATCCATGATGTTCACGCCTTTTTGTCCAAGCGCCGGACCGACCGGTGGAGCCGGATTTGCGTTTCCTGCAGGTATCTGTAGCTTGATATATCCTTCGATTTTCTTTGCCATGACTCTCTTCCTCCTTTCGTCTAGATTTGTTCTACTTGGTCATAGACCAATTCGACGGGAGTTTCCCTT
>JAISKC010000011.1 GCA_031261345.1 Eubacteriales Family XIII. Incertae Sedis bacterium
TATTCGTCCTGAGCTTCACGGCTGATGCCATACTCGTCAGCAACGTTCTCAGCTGTAACGCCCATTTCAGGACCGACACCGAGGTTTGTGAGTGAATCCCACATTGAGTCTCTGAGCTCTGAATGACCAAACTTCTTGCCAGCTCTGTGGTCGAAGTTCATGAATGCTGCTGTAGACATGGAGTCCGCACCACCAGCGATGATTGCATCAGCTTCGCCGGACTTGATCTGATAGTAACCTATCTGAACAGATGACATTGAAGATGTGCAGTTTCTGTGAATTGTGATGCCAGGGACTGAAGTCGGAAGACCAGCCTTGACGAGAGCGACTCTTGCGAGGTTGTTCTCTTTGTAAGTTCTCTGATAGTTTGCACCCCAGATGACGTCTTCAATCTTTGTAGGATCGATTCCCGATCTCTCCACGATTGCCTGCATTACTGGAATTGAAAGATCAAGAGATGTGATGCTCTTGAACTGTCCGTTAATAGTTCCGATAGGTGTTCTGACACCTGCGCAAATTACGACGTTGTTTCCCATTGTGATTGTTCCTCCTTAATGGTTTAAATAAAACTTTATAATATTTATAGCCCTATCAGTAATAACAGGGCTATATAACATTAACTATTTTTTGAGCTCGTTCTGCCCAATCGGTTTTTTGTTTTCGTCATACTTGTAGAAGCCGAGGCCTGTCTTGAGACCGTATTCGCCCTTAGCATAATGCTCGACGAGTGTAACGGAAGGCTTGTCGGCGAGGTCGCCCGTGAGCTTGTATTTCTCTGTGAGAACGTCATACTCAAGATCTATACCCGTCATGTCAAGGAGTGCAAACGGACCCATCGGGTGGTTGAGTGCATACTTGACGGCGTTGTCAATATCTTCATAATTTGCTATATCCTGATCATAGATGTAGCAAGCTTCCTTAGTAATGGCACTGAAGATACGATTGACGATGAAGCCATAGACTTCCTTGTTGACCGTTGCCGGTATGTGATCGATGTCCTTGACATACTGAACGAGTGTATCCACTGTATCGTCTGAAACGTGAGGTCCTCTGACAACTTCAACGAGCTTCATGATGAGAGGCGGATTGAAGAAGTGAAGGTTTGCGACCTTGGAAGGATCCTTGGCAGCATCGGCAAATCTTGAAGCAACGATGTAGGAACTGTTGCTTGCGAAGATTGTGTGATCGGGAGTGAGAGCATCGATTTCGGCAATGATGTCCTGCTTTACGGAAAGAACGTCAACGACTGCTTCGATAACGAGATCAACGTCTTTAACAGCGTCAGCGAGTGTGTCGGAATAAACGAGGTTTGAGCTTGCCTTGTCAGCCTGCTCTTGGGTAATCTTTTCTTTCTTGACCTGCTTTGCGATGTAAGTCTCGGCATAAGCCTTGGCCTTTTCTCTCTTTTCAGGTTTGCGAACGAAGCAACGTGTGTCGAAACCGGATATTGCACTCTGAATCGCAATTCCATTTCCCATTGTGCCTGCGCCTACTACGGCTACTTTTTTTACTTCCATTTTTTGTCCTCCTTAAAACGAAACAATTACTTGTCCAAATCACGTGCATAGAGTGCGGCACCTAAAGCCCCTGCCCCTTGCGGATCCGGTACCCTAATGATTTTATGACCGGTAGCTTCCTCAACGGCTTTTACTACGCTCGCGTTGAGTGCGACACCTCCGGACATAACGATGTCGTCAACCAAGCCGACTCTGCCGGCAAGACCAACGATTTTCTCGGCTATGGACTTGTGTGAGCCGAGAGCTATGTCTTCAATTTTGCTGCCACCGGAAAGCTGAGAAATCGTTTCCGACTCGGCAAAAACCGTGCACGTACTGCTGATTGTAACGCCGGACTGCCCTTTTTCGGCCAAGTCCGACAATTCGGAGATTTTGACATCGAGCACCCTTGCCATCACCTCAAGAAACCTACCTGTGCCAGCAGCACATTTGTCGTTCATGACAAAGTTGTCAACTTTGCCGTCGGGAGCGATACGAATCACCTTCGCATCTTGCCCTCCGATATCGATAACTGTCTGCGCAGTAGGCACCAAATGCTTGACACCCTTTGCGTGACAACTTATCTCGGTCATTTGTTTGTCGGCATCCTTGAACTGAATCCGACCATAACCGGTAGCCACGGTCTTGCTGACTTCTGTGATCCCCGCCTGCTCGAAAGCACCAAGGATGACTTCAGCGGGACCTCTGCTACCGGTCCCTAAATTTATAATTTTTTCACCGACAATCTTTGCATCTCCATCTATGATGACAGCCTTAGATGATGAAGAACCTATGTCAATGCCAAGATAGTACTTTTCAGTCATTAGATAATTTCCGCAAACGCCTGCAGCCTAGTTCTGGTCTGCTCGAAGGAATCCATCTGTTGCTCCGTCTCTATGTAGAGGGTCGGAATCTTTGCTGCCTCTAGTTCCTTCTTGATGATTGGCCAATCAAACTCTTCCGGATCGCAGAACTTCAGCTGATTGAAGAACACAGCATCCGCACCGGTCTTCTTCACTAGGTCGATGATCATCTGGCCTCTGAGTTTCTTGTCGTCATATAGGAATGCACAACCGTCCTGAAGTGCAATTCTCTCGACCATTCTCTCGATGCCCGTGCCAACCTTTGGCGCGATTGTCCTGAATTGTCTGGTCTCCTGAGCGAGGTCGTCGCCTACGATGGTGAAACCCGTCTCGTCGAAGATGTCAAGAAGTCCGTCCGGCTCGTTGATGATACCGGAAACGACGACCTTCGTGAGGTTCTTTGCATCCGGAGCATCGGCCTTTTTGATTTCTTCTGTGATTGCCTTAAGTTTGGGAGTGTAGTCAGCTTTGTCCATGAAGTAAGCTGCCTTGATGACGTTGTGTCTCTCTGACGCGGTGAGTAGACCAGGCTTTTCGGAAACAGCCTTCACGAAGTCCTGTGAAGCCGCTCTGTATTCGTCATAAAGGTCTACCGCTGCGCTGAGGTCAGCTTCTGTATAAGGTTTTCTGCCTACGACCTGCTCGAGCTGAGCAGATACTCTTTCGATCTCAGCTTTGAGGTAAGCTCTGCCCGAAGGTGTCTTCCTGTTCTGAGGATACACGATAGGAACGATGTGAAGGTACGGAACCGCGACCTTCCAGTCTTCTATGATGCACTTGAGTGTATCGCAGAAACTTGTAACGAGCACCGCGCTGAGAAGATCATAATCTCCGAGGAGCGCCTGCTCCGTGTTTGCTTTCATGATAGAACAGCAGAATGTCTGAAGGTATTTGTCGGCGAGATTGCCCTTGACAGGACCGCCCCACATACCTACAGGAAGAAGTCCAAGAGCATAGATAGCCTCATCGGGTGTATAGATTGGAAAACAACCTACAGCCTTCTTGCCAGTATCATTTATCGCCTTGGCAACCGACTCTTTTGGATTTTGAGCAATTGCCACCAATTCATTTATGTTGTTTTTGTTGAGTTCGCCCATTTCCAATACCTACTTTCCCTTTCTAGCTTCCATCATTTCCACGAGTGCCTGCACTCTGGTTTCGAACTGTGCTTCGTTGAACGCTCTAGGATCTGTCTGGTCGCCATCAAAGATGATTGAAGGTACGCCTGTGCGAGCTTCGACCTGACGCTGAACTTCAAACTGACGGAAGTCCATGAGCTTGCAACTTCTGTTTGAATGGAAGACGATGCCGTCAAGAGAGAAGTCATTCACGATATTCACGACATTGTTGATACCGAAATCGAGGCTTCTGTTTACGTAGTTTGAGCTATAGCATTTTGCCATGCCGTCGAGGTCGCCCGTCTCATATACGATGTACCATGAGTCAGGATATGTCGATGTAACCATGTTGATACCATACTTTTTGAGGGTCTTGTAAGTAACACCGAGATATGGCCAGCAAGCGATGCCGTCCCACATGACGCGGTATTTTTCCTCAGGTATGATGCCCGTCTCCTTGTTGGCTTTCCAAGGACCGAGTCCCTTTTCTGCCTTTTCGGTCAGCTCTTCATACCACAGCTTGTAAAGGTCTCTGCCTTCCTTCGTTCCGCGCATGCAGACGATGGTTGCCATGTAATTGAAAAGCTCAAAACCGTCGAGCGGTGATGGCTTTGCTCTGGCTGTCAGAGATGCCTTCTTCCACCAAATAGAAGTCTCACGTGAGATATCCATGATTTCGTGGAACTTGTCATAATCGAATTTTTTTCCTGTGATTTCTTCTAGTTTGTCGATGGCCTCTAAGAGTTGGCCTTTGATGTATTGAACGTTTTGATCGGTGACCTCGTATGAATGGTTGAACGGTGTGTCAAATACGATCATTGGGATGTCTAATTCCTTTGCGATATCTTCATACCACTTCAGAACCGTGTTGCAGATGTTGCTACAACACCAGATGAGGTCGGGCTTAGGAATGTTCCCTGCCTCGCTTTGTAGGATGTCCATGTAGGCAAGATTGACTCTTGCGTAACTACACAGGTCAACGGAATATCCGTTGCTTTCCGAATAATTGATAAAATCCGGAGCTTGTTTTCTCGCGCCTATTGCGGCTGCGTGATTTTCGGGATAAACAGCGTAAATCCCCATGGTTTCCAGCAACTCCTGCGGCGAAATCGATGTGCACCAAGCAACTAACTTGCCCTCTTCATGTGCTTTCTCAGCGTTTTCGTAATGAGCAGCGAGCAGTGAATTTAGCATTTCTTTTGATGTCATATTGGCTTCCAACAGTAACCTCCACTTCACTCTTCAGCATATGCGGCATTTGCCACATAACAAACATATTACAGAACTAATTATATGCCCTCAAATATGCCATGTCAACGTGTAGTTTTTGTTGGAATTTCAATATTTCTTACAATTTTCCCCAAGGCTTTTTATTGTCAGAAAATTCACAGAAATCGGATAAAATTTAGGTATTGTATACAATCAAAATTCATGGTATCATTAAAAACTTTACAAAAACTTTACACACCGTCATTGCGAGCGAAGCGCGGCAATCCACCGTCCGTCATTGCGGGCCTGACCCGCAATCCACCCTACACAATGTCCCTCAAATGCCTAATCAGCCTATCGTTGAAATCTTCCTTGATCTCCGCTCGCCTATCCTCGGGATACACAGAGAAGCCCTCTCCCGTTTTCAGCCCGAGCTTTCCCGCCTTGACCATGTCCAAAAGGAACTGATTTGCGTCGGCCCTGTCCTCGAGGTCGCCCCAGAGGTTGCCTGCGACGGACGTCCAGATATCTATTCCGCCCATGTCCACTATCTCCGTGAGGCCCGCCACCGACATGCGAAACGCCGTGCCCCCGTAGGTGATGGCGTCGTTTATGTCCTCGGCGTCGGCCACGCCCTCCTCCATCAGATAGAACGCCTCCCGCGCGAGAGCGTTTTGAAGTCTGTTCGATACGAGGCCCGCCACGTCCTGATTGATTTTGATGGGCTTCTTCTCTATTGAAAGAAACAACTCATAAACTTCTTTGAAGATATCCTCGGGCATATTTCCATAATTCGATAATTCGACCAAGGGGATAATGTGCGGGGGATTGAACCAGTGGCAGATGATTGACCTTGCCTTTCTCTTTTCACTTAGCGGCTGGATCACATCTTTCAGTCTGAGGCTCGATGTGTTCGAAGCGAAAATCGTCTCCTCACCGCAGAGCGGATCGAGGGTCTTGAATATCTCCTGTTTGAGCTCGAGTATCTCGGGAACGACCTCGATGATGAAATCCGCTCCTTCGGCCGCGCCCTCTAGGGTGGGGGCGAGCTCGATGTTAGCCATGGCGTTGTCCACGTCCGCGTCGCCAATCAATCCGCCGCGAACCATCTGCTCAGCCTCGCTCCTTATAATGGAAGGAACTTCATTCAAATACGAAATGTTGTTGTCATAAAGTTTGACGGAGTAACCAAAACGAGAGAACGCCAGCGCGATCCCATGCCCCATAGTACCAGCACCCAAAACCGAAATATTCTTTATCATATTACACACCCTGCCTTATAGCCCGCACGTACTCGCGCACCGGCTCCACGCTGCCACGCCCGTGCTCTGCTACGATCCGCACTATCGCGGAGCCTATTATGATCCCGTCCGAGATTGCCGCCATCTTGGCAGCCTGCTCCGGCGTGGAAATACCGAAGCCAATCGCACAAGGCACATCCGTTACTGTTTTCACCTGCTCTATTACTCCGCCAATTTCATCGGACAGATTTGCGCGAACACCAGTAACGCCCAGAGACGACACGCAGTAGATGAAGCCTTCCGCCTCCTTCGCTATCCTCACAGCCCGCTCGCCCGATGTCGGCGTGATCATCGACACGAGCTCGAGGCCGTTTTCGTGAAGCGGCAAAAGCAGCTCCGCACTCTCCTCAAACGGCAAATCCGGCACGATGAGCCCGTCGATGCCGCAGATAGCGCAGTTCTTTGCAAATTTTGCGGCTCCGTATTTGAACACGGGATTGTAATATGTCATGAACAAAAGTGGGATGTCTATGTCCTCACGAAGCCTGCCCACCATCTCAAACAAAAGGTCAACCGTGCAGCCAGAGGCGAGTGCCCTCTCGTCGGCGTCCTCTATCACGGGACCTTCCGCCAGAGGATCCGAAAATGGTATGCCTATCTCAATGATGTCCGCACCCTCTTCGGCAATCGTGCGAATGAGCTTCTCGCTCGTCTCTATATCGGGGTCTCCGCCCGTCAGAAAGGCTATGAACGCCTTCTTTCCTTCAAATGCCTGCGATATTCTACTCATGCAAATCCACACCTTTATACCTTGCAATAGCCGCAACGTCCTTGTCTCCCCTGCCCGAAAGCGTGATGACGACGGCCTTGTCCCTGCCGAGCCGCGGCACTTCCTTCATCGCGTAAGAAACGGCGTGCGCACTCTCTATCGCGGGAATGATGCCTTCCGTTCGTGAAAGGTATTCGAAGGCCTCTACAGCCTCATCATCAGTAACGGGAACATAGCTCGCCCCGCCTGAATCGAAAAGCGCGGCGTGTTCGGGCCCGATACCAGGATAATCAAGTCCAGCCGAAATAGAATAGACAGGCGCAATCTGCCCGTATTCATCTTGGCAGAAATATGACTTCATACCGTGAAAGACGCCGACTGAACCGTTTGCAATGGTTGCCGCATTCAAAGGATTGTCAACCCCCTTGCCGGCGGCCTCACAGCCCACGAGAGCGACACTCTCATCGTCCAAGAATTCAAAGAAACTACCGATGGCATTACTGCCGCCTCCAACGCAAGCTATCACGGCGTCCGGAAGTTTCCCCTCGGCTTCAACAAACTGGCTTTTGATTTCACGCCCGATTACCGCCTGAAAATCACGGACTATCATAGGAAAAGGATGCGGCCCCATGACCGAACCGAGCACGTAATGCGTGTCCTCTATCCGGCTGACCCACTCCCTCATAGTAGCGTTGACCGCGTCTTTGAGCGTCTGCGTGCCGGAAGTCACGGCGTGCACCTTCGCGCCGAGGAGCTCCATGCGGAAGACGTTGAGCGCCTGCCTTTCGGTGTCCTCCTTGCCCATGAATATCTCGCAATCCATGTCCATCAGCGCTGCCGCAGTCGCAGTTGCAACCCCGTGCTGACCCGCGCCCGTCTCGGCAATGACCCTGCTCTTTCCCATCTTCTTCGCGAGCAGAACCTGACCTAGCGCATTGTTCACCTTGTGGCTGCCCGTGTGATTGAGGTCCTCGCGCTTCAGATAAACCCTTGCGCCGCCGAGGTCCTCGGTCATCTTCTCCGCAAAATAGAGGAGCGATGGTCTACCGGCATAGTTTTTCAGTAAACCATCAAGCTCAGCGTTGAAAGCCCCGTCATTCGTGAAATGATTGTAGGCTTCCTCGAGCTCGAGCACCGCCGTCATGAGCGTCTCAGTGATGTATTGGCCGCCGTAGTTGCCATATCTTCCTTTTGATTTTATGTTTGTATTTTCCATAAAGGTTATTATATACGAAAGTCGCACAAAATCGTAGACTTTTCTGCGGCAAGGCGGCGGTTTCGCGTACTATTCGCCAATTCGGTAAAAAAAGGCGGCTGTTTTTTACCATATTCCCGAATAGTACGCGTTTTGAAATTCACACTATAAATGATATACTTTTCATATGAATAATTTTGATGCTCCGAATTTGAATGTTGAATATTTTGATCCCGTTCGTTACCGCAAGGATGTTCGCAAGGACATCCGTTTTTTGGTGCTCTTCATGGTCGCCTATTTCGCCGTGAATACTACGGCGGCGGGCACCATAGCGGCGGTGGGAATGTTTCTTGACCCGAGTTTCTTAGGCTCTATCATTTCGGCAGTGGCAAACTCCTCGGGCGACCCCTTGGCCGTCCTTGATTCTGTCACCGCGGCCGAGTCGGCCATGCAGGCGGCGATGTCGTCCTCCATAACGATTGTAGCAACGATGGTAGGTGCAATAGCAGGTGCCCTGATGCTCATGATACCCCGCGGCAAAAGATTCTTCACCGATATTGCGCTCCCTTCTGAGAAGAAGTGGTCGCCCTCTGTCATCTTCATATTGATAATGTCCATGTTTGCTCTTCAGGAAATCCTGACGCTTCTGATTGCGGGGATAGATGCACTGATTTCCGCAGGTCCAGGGGGCTTCGGCGGAAAGTCCATCAGCAGTAGCTATGACAATTTGATGGCGGGCTTCGTCAGTCCGCTCGGTGCGGTCTACGTCGTCTTGATTGGCCCCGTATTTGAGGAGCTCGTATTTCGCGGTGCTATCCTCGGGCAGCTTCGAAAATACGGCACAAACTTTGCAATCTTGATGTCGGCTCTCTTCTTTGGCTTCTTCCACATGGTGCCGGTGCAGATACCGACGGGGTTCCTCATTGGGCTACTCCTCGGCTATGCGGCTATCCGCTATTCTCTGCGCATGTCCATAATTCTTCACATGATAAATAACGGGGTCGGTATGATTCAAATGTCCTTCGGCGCAGGCTCCTTTGTTACTCAGACGCTGAACATAGTCATACTTCTCTGCGGCATAGCGGCAGTCGCCCTGCTCATAGCCCGCAACAAAGCTTTCTCTGAAATCGTCCACTCATGCAAAAATCCCGTTGCAGGCACCAATGTTTGGGGCGTCACAACGGAACTCTTCCTTCTGTTTATGGCCGTCTGCCTAGCGATAGGCATCTTCGTCACCTCAAGCCCCCTGCTCAGCTAAATCCTATGATGGCCAGACTATGCTGTTCCACACTTGTTCCTTATAGTCACTGACATCACAGTAGGCAAAATCGCCGTCGTGCTCGAGTGACCTATTGATGATTGGGAAGCCTGAACTGCCTTTGACAGCATTGTACCATTCATGTGACGGATCATAGATTATCATCTTGCCGTTTTCCTGATAGACGAAATATATTATTTCCAAACCGCCCCTTTTATCCAAGCTATCCGGCGACCAACAGGAAATTGCCCATGGGCTTGCCAGAGAGATACCTGATGATGTCAGTGGGTCATATGATGATATCGGCTCAATGGAGATACCGGTTCTGGCGGACAATTCCCGAAGGCCTTTTTCGGTGAGTCCACCATAGAATGTATCGCCTAAAATTGCTGATACCGCGGGATTTTTTTCATAAATACTCCCACCATAGAAGTAGCCCTTATGCTCACCGGCCACTACGTCGCCCATCTGCGGCGTAGGATTGCCCGCACCAAACTCCAGTGCGACCAAAGTCTGAAGCCCGTCGAGTATTATCTCGCCATTTACCACGATATTTTTGGACTTTTGCTCGTCCATGTACCCTGTCAAAGTAGGCACGGAAATAGCCGCTATAATACCAAGGATAACGAGCACGACAATGACTTCAACAAGGGTAAAACCTCGCTTTTTTTCAAACAATTTCATCATGGAGCTTTCCCTATCAACGTAAACGTCTTTCCCGTTTCAGGGTCTTCAAAGGTGTATACTCCGCTTGGAAGAGTCACTCCGGTGAATGGTGCGGGAGGAATAGCTGGGGGATCAACAGTTGGGAGTTCAAGTTCAATATTTGTAGCGGCGGAACTCGAAGGATTGTCGTTCGCAATGGCTTCTTCCAATACCTCATCAGCCCTTGTAAACTCGTCCGCCTCCAAATTTACTTTTGACATGGTCATAAAGCCAAACATCAGAGTGAGCGATAATATGGCTATAATTGCCATGCCGACCAGCACCTCCACCAAGGTCATGCCCTTATTATTCCCAATTATAGATAATTTTTCCTTAGTAACGGAATTGCCTTTTTTTTCGCCTTTCATAGCCCTCACCTCACTACGCCGCATTTACGATGAAACAAAATCCATCGGTCGCGCCAACACTTGCGGTATTCCCCTCCCATGTCGCTTGCTTATCACGATTGATCAACTGAAATGTGTGATTTGTGGTATACGCATCTTCATCGTCTCGATACAGATGGACCGTTTCCTTTACCACAACCACTCCCGTAGTAGAATTCTGCGTCTGCGAGAGGTCAACTGACACGAGCATACCATCGTAGAAACTTTCAGGGAAGATGTTTATTGCACCACCGGTTGTGAGATCGCTTTGATACCACAGATATCCTTTGTTCGCAGGACTCCCCGCGTCGTCGCCGATGTATATGAGCCTCTGCTTGTCTTCAAGTATGAGTGTCGCAGTGTCGCCGGAGAACGATGTGAGCGACTCACCCATCTCAGTCTGAGTCTTCACAAAATCACTGAGCGCGGTGCCGATTCTTTTTTCCGAAGCGTTTTTCTGCGCAGCACCCGCAAAATTAAGCGACGAAATCAATATGCCACCTACCGCTATAAGACAGATGCTTGAAATAATCATTGCGACCGTAATCTCCACAAGGGTGAACCCTGTGTGATCCGCAAAGATGTTTTTTATGTTTTTCAGAAATCTACTTTTCATGTGTTCGCTAATCCCCATAACTCCACTTTATGTCATCTTTCGGATTGAATGCGTAATTGAAACTATTATTGAGCTCCAGTTCCTTGCCATACAGATTGACACTGACATCAACCGTGCCCGCCGCATGTGGCGGAATAACACATTCGATTGTCTCGTCATCGATAACACGCACATTGCTCATATGCAGCTTTTCATCGCCGACAGTAACGGATATTGGTGTGAGTTCAAGGAATCTGTCAATATCGGCTGTTCGATTTGTCGCAATTTCCGAAGCACTCAGTATGCGGTTGTAGAGACGGGCCGAATAATATGTACACTCATTCTTTGCATTTGAGCCGGGGATAACCGTTTCTAATCGAAGGTAATGTAGCTGAGGTAAATTCGCAGTAATATTAGGACTGGTAATGACTCCCGCTATATCGTTTGCCCTAAATCCAGGATATGCCTTCAGACCAAAATCAGAATCTCTAGTCAGATACACCTCTTTAGCTAAAACTGTATCAATCGGCGAGTTTGTCTCATTATACAGAAAGGTCTGAGTTTGCAACGTAGTAGTAGGATTATAGTCGAGGAAGAAATAGTCGGCAGCGGATGATTTTCTAGCCCACCAACCGCGTCCACCCTGCCATGTACCGGTGGTATCGCCTCCATCGTTAAAAGCTATAGTGTTGTTTTGACCGTAGTCAGGAGGCTTCACAACGATTTCAGCTGTCGCCACACTTACATTGCCGAAGTTGGATGAATGCACCCAGCGTGCAACCAAATCCGACGGATCACCAACACTAAAGCTTTGGGGACGCCAGTGGTTCTGCATATTATCAGTGCCGAGAATTGTGCCATCATAAGACGTACCAGAAACACCTGTACTGCTTAAATTACTGAGATCTTTCCATGTATCGATGTTGTCCTTATGTGCCGCCTTACTATAGCCTTCGTTATTATTATTGATGCCATCATAGTGGAGGAAAAGCCCACTTGTCACATATGGTGCCAGCTCATATCCTGACGGTGGATAGAGAAAGTTTTTCCCCTTAATAGTTATTGTATCTCCACCCTTACTATCCGCAATATTCGTACCCGTCTTGTTGCTCTTGATCGAAGTCACGGAATAACGCCCATCGAAAGTCGAACCTTCTACATATTTATACGCATTTGGACTATGTTGGACAAGAAGTTCATGATGAAGATCGACATCGCAAGCGACCAAGCCTTCCGAATGGGCAGGCGTTGTGCATATTATGGTGCTATCATCGACTACGACTACCTCCTCGCAAGGTGCTCCGTCAAGTGAAACCACAGGAGGATTCTTAAATTTGAAATCGTCTGTTTCGTTATTGTGTGTTATTTCATCTTGCGAAAGTTTCTTGCCGTAGATACGTATTGAATATATAGACCCTGTAAAGAATGACCCCGGAGGTGCAACTACATTACTTCCACCACTGCTGTTAAATCGAGCAGCGAGGTAGAATGGATGTTGACTAAATGTTCCTACCAAAGACGTATTATTACCACTATTGAAAGGTTTATAAATTCCATCGATATACGCTTGTCTACCCACAATGTCCGCTACGCTTGCAAAAGTATTAGTGTGTGTTTGAACCCTGTTTACATTATCCCAAGTGTAGTTTCTTGGAAAGTCAGTGCCACTTACTTTATTATTTGTATGAATGGTTCCAGCGGCATACGCACTACCGTTACTATTAAGAATCATTCCGAAACCACCAGCGGTGCTCTGTACGGCAGTGCCTGAAGTTATATTCCAATTTTTGGAATACTCATAGATAAAACCATTGTTTGGACTGCCCTCGGGTTTAAAAGTCGCTTCAACCGTTATATGGTCATAAGCACTAAGGTCAAGGTTATTTTTTGATACCGCATATTGGTTTGCCCCATTAAATGAGATTGCCCTGAAACTATCCGCCGGATTATTAATCAGCTTAAAGTCGCTATCGCCTGATGGATCAGCTAGATTCGTCCAAGTATCCGCCTTTTCTGGATCACGCTCGCCGTCGCCAAGACCGTCTTTATTGAGTGCGTCAAGATGGACAATCAAATTGTCCTCTACATAATCATAATTTCCTGTATAGCCGCCTGCCCCATCTGAATTTCCGGGTTGCAGGAAGCCGCTACCCTTGACCGTGATATCTTGACCGCCTGCTGTAGGACCGATGTTTGGAGTTACGTTTGTGGGCGGCATAGTGTCGTCATTCTCTTCGATGAAAGTGACCCTCGCGTAGCCGTTACCTGAATGCCCATCCTCATATCCACCAGATGGTGATATAAAACTCGTATTGATACCCGCAAGCAATTGTATATTTTGAAGGTAATGAGTTCCAAGTGCCGTTGCCAATTGATCTGCCAGATCGACATGTGCCGCAGACCATATAGCAAATGAACTCGGCGTATAAACCCAACCTGAACCTCCTCCGCCACCAAGGCCCCCACTACCACTGCTTCCGTTGTGAGCACCGCCGCCATACCAACCGCCGCCGCCGCCGCCATACGCAGAAGTTGAACCTGCACCGCCAATCCCGAAAGTTCCACCAGAAGTGCCACCGGCTGTCTGTGTACCACCATTGCCAAGCGGAATTCCCGTCAACCCACCAGCGGCACCTCCCCCGCCATGATTGTTTGTATCGACGGAAACGCCACCGCCACCTCCGCCTGCGACTATTATCCTCGAATACAAATCGTCAGTTCCAATTCTGATATCAGAAGCCCCACCGCCGGATGCAGAATAATTTGTGGCAACCCCAGTGAGGGCTCCGCCGCCATTGTATCCACCATCCGTATCACCGCCCGCAGATGTTCTACCCATTCCACCCGCTGTCAGTATGATTACCGTATCCTTTTCAAGATACACATCTCCTCTTGAGTATCCTCCGTAGCCACCTCTTCTTACACCAAAGGCTCCTATACTCACTCCATTTCCGCCCTGCGCGCCCCAGACTTCGAGTCTATATGTACCGCTCTTGGGAATAGTATATACCGTTGGGGTTGAGTCGGACCCATCGTCAGTCGTCGCGTCAATAGTCGGCCTCGGTGTCTTCACCGTAGCATTAAGCGTCGTCGATTCATCGCCATGCGTAGCCGTGGCTATGACTTTCAGATGGCTTTTGTCAGGATCGGCGTATGATATATTCACAACACAGTCACCCATTCCATCGCCAAGATCAGCTTCTGAGAAAGATTGAAGCTCTAATTGCGGAGTTTCTGTATCGTCATCGATCAATTCATCAAGTGTCTGAATCAATTTGAAGCGTGAGCCGGAAATAAGTGCATCGGAATCATCTGTAGCAATCCACTCCGCTACGCGTCTCGCAACGGAATACGCCGTGTAGTACGACTGATTCTTCACATGAGCATCTGTAGAACTTTTCATATTGCTTGACGCAACAGCAAGAATCGTTCCAATTACTGTAACGATTACCAATAATGCCACCAAAGCGTAAATCAGGACACTGCCCGCCCTTCCTTTGGTTTTTGCTATATTCAGGCAAAACCTTTTTTTGTTGACAATATTCATATCTACCCCAATTATCTTACTATTATATGAATAATTCTATCATTATATTTCCGATATTACCATTTGTGATGTAAAATTATTGTAAGAATGTTGTTAAGAATTTATTACCTTGTGTGATGTGATATAATTTTTTAGAATATTTGGATTGCCGCGATGACGGGTTTGAAGGGAGAAACATATGCAAAATTTTGATTATCATGCGCCTACGAGGCTCATCTACGGTAGGGGTGCCCAATCACAGGTGGGTTCTGTGCTGAAATCCTATAGCATAGGCAAGATTCTTCTTCATTACGGGGGTCAGAATATCATCAAAAGTGGCCTCTATGACGAGGTGATTGCTTCCCTGAAAGACGCCGGTATCGAATTTTTTGAGCTGGGCGGAGTGAAGCCAAATCCGAGGCTCTCACTGGTTCACGAGGGAATTGAAATCGCGCGAAGGGAAAAGGTTGATTTGATTCTCGCGGTGGGAGGCGGCAGTGCCATAGATTCTGCCAAGGCTATCGCTCAGGGCTACTACTATGAAGGCGATGTCTGGGAACTTTATGAGACTTATACGGCGGGCGAGAAGGCTCTTCCTGTGGCGACGATTCTCACCATTCCTGCCGCGGGCAGCGAGACCAGCAATGGCACGGTCATCACGAACGAGGAGAAACAGATGAAAATCGGTTACGGCGTGGAAATACTGAGGCCTCTTGTGAGTTTCGTCAATCCCGAGCTCTTTTTCACCATACCGAAAAATCAGATTGCAAATGGCGTGGCTGAC
>JAISKC010000021.1 GCA_031261345.1 Eubacteriales Family XIII. Incertae Sedis bacterium
CCTCAAGCTGAAGAAAGCACAGCAGGGCAAGAAAATTACTGTCAAAGTTACTGCAAAGAAGTCTGGATACACGACAGTAACGAAGACTTCTGCAAAGACCGCAAAGGTCAAGAAGTAGTAGCAAAACTAATTACAATCAGTTGGAAGCGTGGGGGAGTGCGAAAGCACTCCCTTGCGTGGCGCAAAGGGGAGCACGATGACTCGAAATATTATTATTTCACTCATATTGGCATTGGTTATATCACCGCTGTTTGGGGCTACAGCGGCGGTTTATGCTGATACAAATAATGCAGGAGCATATCCTTGGAGCAAAGTTTTGGCTACTGGAGACTATATTGCTGATACTTATGAGGAAGTCCCGTCTGGACACGTCTTCGAGTCTGTTACACAAGAACGATTGCTTGATATATTGAGCAGCAATGGGAATTACTACATTGTATTCGGAGGTCCCAGGCAAGCCACCAGTCAAAAAGTATTGGAGGCTATCAACCAACAGGCAAAGACCGATGGTATTACTAAAATTTATCATTTCGATCCATATATCGACGGATATCAAGTTGATATTACAAAGTCAACAACAACATGGAAAGCAAATAACGGTAGATATGTCTATGAACTTTGGACGAGAATTACTGCACTATTGCCAGAAGGGCCGCCAATATCAGATTATGATTCGTCGGATACTCTACTCTTTCTGTACAACAGGGAGTCCGGAAACAGTGGCTCAATTCGAGCATATTATAGCTTTAAAAGCGAAAACATGGAGACTTATGACATAAATGTCGAAAAGGACAAAATAGAAAGAGTTTTTCGTGGAAATAATTTAGCAAGTAGCGAGGACACAGTTGTCGCCAATAATGTGCGAAACGACTTTGCATTTTTTAGCAGAGTTTATAATGCAGGAGCTTCAAAAATTGAGGGGACTGTGCCGAGTGTGTCTAGAATAGGGGCATCCGTGACGCTCTTTGACGGATTGACTTCTGCGAACTTCAAACTCCACCAGATTAACTTTGTAGAACTTCAAAATTTGTACAATACACCGGGCGAGCACATAATCCTTTATGGTGCATCTTGGTGTCACAATACACAGGCTATCATTGGTAGTGTTGCAAAAGCGGCTGCGACAAGCAGTTCGGTGAATGTAGTATATGTATATGATACAACTGTGGGGAATCAACAGACTTATGGAACAGGTACGAATATTGATGTGTCGACAGCGGTTTCTACGGATTTTAATTCGAGAAATAACATCTCTCTTACCAACCTGAATAATAACATCAGTTACATGTATGGTGAGGCTGTGAAGCCGTTGGGTGATTTCATTACCGAGGATAATTCGCTCAAGCAAGCTAGCATATACTACTATCCGAACGGTGATCTTTCGGGAGATATTCCAACTGCGAATCCGTGGGAAGATACGATTGCCGAGAAGAAAGCTATTAGACTTCAAATGCCGTTCTTACTTTCTTATGATAATAGCAAAGCTAAGCCGGTAACCAAGCAGTGGTTACACAAACAAACGAACGGAACATATCTTGAATACATGTTGGAACTTGCATGGGTCAGAGCAACCGATCTTGCGAAGTCTGACACAGGCATCTATAGAAATACAGGTCAAACGAAAGTAGGATTTGCGGAGGAAGGCATATCGGCAATCAAGACGTTCTTTGGCGACTCTTCGGATGATGACAAGGACAAAGACAAAGATAAAGATAAGGAAAAAGAGAAAGATAAAGGCAAGGATAAGGGTAACGGCGAAAGCGGCGAAGGCGGCGGCGGCAGTAACGGTGGCGGCGACGAGAATGGTGGCAGTGGTGAAAATACCGACACGGACAATATCGGCAGCACCGCAACGCAGACGCAGGGAAGCGGCGGCACGGTAGCAAGGACAACCGCAAAGGCCACGGTAGCGAAAGCGGCAGCAAAGAAAACTCCCACAGTAGTGCCCAAAGCGAGTGCCTTAGATGAAGATATAGAGAATTCCATAGCGGACATTTCCGTTCCGGAGGGAACGAACGCCGTAGAATATGCGTCACTTTCCGAGCTTTTCAAAAACGGGGTGCCGCCGCAAATCGCTGTAGCAGTGGCCCTTGTGCTCCTCGTGATAGCAGGCATGGTCTTGGACAAAAAAGGGATATTACTCAGAAGAAAGGCAGTTAAAGCATGAGTTTTGATTTAGTAGCAGCGGCAGGACTCGTAACGGTATTTGCATTATTTGCAATCATATATTTCTTGCGTGTCCGCCTGAAGGTCGGGTTTACAAAAACCATTTTGGGTGCGATGGTCGTGGGGATTGCCGTCGGCATACTTTACTCGGGGCATACGGATTGGATTGCCCCCATAGGGACTATCTACGTTTCGGTTTTGACGGCGATTGTGGCACCGCTCATTATCGTATCTATTCTCAGTAGCGTTACATCGCTCGGTTCGGTGAACAAGTTGAAAACAATCGGACTCAAATCGGTGTTTTGGCTTCTGGTTACGACGGTAATAGCGATATTTTTGGCACTTGGCCTCGGCCTCGCCTTCAATCTCGGAACGGGAGCGAACTTTGAAATTGAGGGCGTCAATACTCAGATGTATGCCGACACCGTCAAGCCGGTATCGCAGGTCATCATCGACCTCTTCCCCGAAAATGTGATAGACGACATCGCGGGCGGAAAAATCATACCCATGATATTATTTGCGGTGCTCATCGCGGTGTCCTACGTGCTCGTGGCAAACAACCACAAGGAAAAAGTTGTGATATTCAAGCGTTTCATTGAAGCTCTTCGTGAGATAATTTTCAAGGCTGTCGGCTTCATCATCGAATTGACACCCTACGCAGTGATGGCGTTGATGGCCACAAGCGTTGGCAGCAAGTTGAACAATTCGGAAATCATGTGGGCACTGGGACTGATGCTCATCATCTCCTTCGTGGCTTTCATCATAGACACTTGGATCGTGGGCGGAGTTCTCATTCGTGCGTTTGCCGACCTGAATCCACTCGTGTTTTTCAAGAAGATTCTTCCCGCGCAGATTGTCGCATTTTCCACGCAAGCGAGTGCGGGAGCTTTGCCAGTAACAACCAGAGTCCTCCGCGAGGATATAGGGGTTGCCCCCGAGATTGCCGACTTCACAGCACCGCTCGGAACAACTATCGGCATGCCCGGCTGTGCAGGTATCTGGCCCGTTATTACAGTCATATTTGGGGTCAACGCACTTGGCATCAGTTACGGTATCAAGGACTATGCGATGTTGGCACTCATCAGCCTCTTCGTGTCGCTCGGGACGGCCGGTGTGCCCGGTACTGCGACAATCACGACGGCGAGCGTCCTGACGGCCTTAGGTCTTCCGCTTGAAATTCTCGTGCTTACCATACCGATTTCATCAATTGCGGATACGGGGCGCACAGCAACAAACGTGAGTGCCGCGATGATTGCGGCGACAATCGTCGGTCGCAAGGAGAATGCAATAGACGAGGATATTTTCTACGATCGCAAGACGTATTCCGAGGCCGAGGAAAATGAGGCAGAAGTGTCTATAGTAACAGACGGAAATTTGGCTGCCGCAGTCATATCCGAGGGTGGATCGGGCGGAGACCTCGATTCAGGCGGTGAATATAGAGCCGAGGATGAGGGTATACATGTGGGTGCCTGCAAGATTGAGTTTTAGGAGATGGAAAATATGAACGTTGTAATCAATCATACGAGGCCGATTCTTTTGCTTATTGTCGTTTTCGTTTGTGTGTGCCTTGCATTTCCGATTCAGGCGTCGGCATTCAATGGTGCTTTGGAGGACTGCGATTTTGACGGCTACGATGATGAGACTAACGCTCCCGTACCTTGGCCCGGGTTTGATGAAACTCGTGGAGATGCTGTGCCGTCCGACTGGGATGGCGTCGCCGGTTCCTACATATACACAGCTCCAACCACCGGAGATGCCGGCGGCGGAGGTACAGACAAAGGTGTGAACAGCGGCAAGAAAAACTCGAACGATGGTAATGGCGTTGAAGATTCAGGCTCCGGGGCGGGTACTGGCGAGGCCTCTTCTGGCGGGGCAGTGGCCACCCCTTCCGATGCAGGAACAGGGGATCAAGTAATTCCTGAGGCTGTTGGCGAGACGGATAGTGTTTCTGATGATGACTCGACAGCTGTGGAAGAAAGTGCCGATGTGCCATTGGCAGCAACAAAGACAAAGGCCCCCAAGAAGGCCAATCAAGAAGGCGAGTTGGGCCTCACAACAAAAGCGAAAACGGAAAATGCGAGCACTACGTTTGCAGGTGTTCTCATTTTGATAATATTGGCGGCTCTAGCAGTCCTCACATTACTGCTATGGTGGCTCGGAAAAGGTGCGCGAAAGCTGAAATTTGCCTGACCTTGCAATCCATTTTTTCCACATCAGCCAGAAGCGAAGGGGGGAGTGCGAAAGTGCTCCCCCAAGTTTGTCGGGAAGTGATATAATCGTATAAAATACTGAAACAATGCAGAAAGGTCGAAAATGAAGTTTCAAAGAAAATACGATATGACACGAAATGAAAATATCGAATATGCAAAGAGAAATGTTGTTGACTACATTTGGAAAAGCGCAAGGCTCGAAGGACTTAACGTAACATTTCCCCAGACATATGCGATTTACGAGCAAGCAAAATTGCAAAACGTGGATATTGATACCGTTGTGACTATTATCAACCTAAAAAACGCATGGCGACTTATGATAGATACTATAGGCGATGAACTTGACATTGAATATATTAAAAAAATTCATGCCGAAGTTTCTCGAGGCGAAGCACTTTCATGGGGAAAACTTCGAACTGGAGACGTAGGAATAGGTGGAACCAAATACAAGCCAAGTATTCCGATAGAGGATGATGTTTCTTTGCAAATTGCGAAAATTTTGGACAACGATAACCCCATTGATAGCAGTCTCGACCTAATGCTTTATGGAATGCGAAGCCAGTTATTTTGGGATGGTAATAAGCGGACCTCAATGCTGATTGCAAATAAAATTCTAATTGGAAATGGTTGTGGCATAATTTCAGTTGACAATGATGATTTATTAGAATTTGGCGAGCTTTTATCGACATTTTATGAAACCGGAAACGCCGATAAACTTAAAGAATTTCTATATAACAAATGTATTGATGGAACAGATTTTTCAAAAGGGAGAAGCAAGGTAGACGATTTTGAAGTTGTTTAAATTGTCAAAAAACGTATTGTAAAATTTGTGTGAAGTGTTATCATTCTAATATAGAAGCAAGCTGATGGGTTTGGTTTTTGGGGAAGGATGATGACAAATCATTTCAATTACCATGGGGTGCTTGTCGGCTATTCGAATTGTTGGGAGAAATCCTGACCGTGGCAAGAAGGTAGAGGAGCCATCATGCTATATTTTTCTGATTCCGGCAAAGCCGGCACTTCCAAACGTTACAGTACAAGGAGGATGGTAGCAATTTTGCTAACCGTCTGTATGCTCGTGGCCATGGTACCAAGCATGGCGTTCGCCGACCCGGAAGGTGGTGCTGAGCCGCCGACGCTGGATCAGCAATTTAGTGATTTGAAGGATCAATACGAGGCTTTGTCGGACGCGGCAAAAGCAGGGCAGGCCGGACAGGAGGCAAAAGCTCTTCTGGATAGCCTCGAAGTGAAGTTGGGAGAGTATAATACTGCTGTCGGCAATCAGGCAGGGCTTGATGGGCTTGAAGCAAGTGCTAAGGCTGAGTTTGATAAGTATGCACCGGCTGTAATCACTCAAACGCAGAGCGCGATTTATACAACTGGTAATTCATTTACTGGAACGAACTACATTGACTTCACTTTTACAATTATGAAACAGGGTGGAGAAGATTGGCAGGCGGCTACGGGCGTGAATACAACCTTATATAAGGTAACTATTTCATGGCCAAGAATAACTGGCACATCTAATGGAGTAGTGAACGCAGCTAAAGAAGCAAATTTATTTGTCGACAAATGGTACAAACTATACAGCTACCAAGAGGATCCAAGTACTGTCAACGCAGGACTAGTTGCTGCTATTTATGCATCAACAGGTCATTCTGATTTTGTTGCCAATAGAACGGGTGCCGAAGAGGCTTACAACAGTGCAAAGCAAGCTGCGGGTGGCAACGAAGAACTTGTCAATGGCTATCTTACGGGAGATGAAAGTATTCCGAATTTAATTAGCGCTCTTTCTGCAAAACTCGGCACGGCTGAGGCTGATGCAAAGAAAATCACCTTGAACATCAGCGGACTTGATACTATTTACGTCCTGAAAAATAAAGAGGGCGGAGATACTTACTCTGTTGCAGCTACATTGCCTGACGGAGTGAAAATTGAGACTAACTGGAGTGTTGAAAACCCCAACGCAAATCTCGAGGCTTCAATAGATGGTGACGGAAAGCTCATAGTGAAATCTGCTATTGCAAGCGATGTACCTTATCAGATTAAAATAACTTCCAATGCCTCACTGGATGCTGAAAGTATTGATGCAGGCTATACAATCAAATCCGATTCTATTACTTCAAAAACAGTGAATGTCTATGTGTCGGATATAACGATTGCGAACGATGAAGAGGTGCCTACTTTCATCAACATAAACGAGGATGCCTATGCCAATGCGATTGGCGGTATTGCATACAGATATGATTTGAGTGCAAAAGGCGGTACGGCACCATACACTTACAGCTTCGAGGCAAATGAAGGTTCGGAAGTTGATAGCCGCATTGCTTTGAGTGAAGATGGGCAGCTCATCGTTGACAAGGAATCCAACTCAGGCAACTATTCATATACATACAAGGCAACCGACAAAAACGGTCTTCTGTTTGAAACTGTCATAGAGTTTGAGATTTACAATTACTATGATGAGCAGTATGCACTGAAACTCAAGGAACTTCAGGATATTGAAGCACAAATTGCTACAATCAAAGAGCTGGCTGCAATTGCAGGGACGGATATTCCTGCGAAACTTGATCTTCTGGAGGGTATTTCTGCCGCCTATGCAGCCTTATGGAATGAAGGCACACCGCAAGGTGGCATTGCTGCAATCACAGAAATTGCAGATCAATTTGGGATTCCCACTCTTGGTTTATCGAATTTTCAAAGTCTCATTTCTAGCAATTTGACAAAGCAACGGGCGATTGACGGCTACAAGCCATCGATAAACATTTTGGGACTTTTGCTTACAAGCCCAATTGATTTATCCGCACCAAGTCTCTACTATTCAGCGGTATTGAGCACTTGGGATTCCATTGTGAACAGTGACACCGCAAAGATTCTCGTAGATCTTGCAGACCTCTACACATTTGCTCAGACATACAATCAAATAAATAGCATCGGTGGTCTGAATGCCTATGCGGCAGGTCTGCTCTCAAGATACGACAAACTGAATGCGGACATCGAAGATGCGGGGCTTACCGAAAACACGCCGTTCATCGGGGGACTTATCAAAGCCGTCAAAAACGAAATAAATCCTGTTGTAGATGTTCTTCGAGCCTACGTGGGGCTTGCTGATTTCGTCGCCAACGAGGACTATAGCAAACTAAAGGATATAAACTCAATCAACGACTACATTCAGACATTGGCATTGAAGTATGACGCACTTCAAACCGCACTTGAAAACTTCAGCGGAGGCAACTCGATTGCGAAGGGCATTGTTGAGGGAGTCCTTGCAAATTCAAATGGCCTCATCGCGGCTGCAACGTTGCCGCTCGGTCCCATTTTGAAGTCCATAGTCAGTTCACAATTGGATAATGAAGACTTTACGGGGCTTGCAGATGGTCTGATTGACGAGTCGCTGGCGAGATTGAATGATTTGATTGTCGCCGCTCCTGATGTGACGCTGGCGGACCTTGTGAATTTCTCAGGTCAAATCAACGATGCACTTCAGAAGATAGCTGAGGTATCGGCCTTCATCACGGGCATCGTGAACTATGCAAAGGCTTTCGACCTCGATGCTTTCTTGCAGGGCGAAATTGATGCGCTTAGGAGTTATGTTGATGCACTCAAGGCAGCCGGTAAGGAGGAGCTTGCTGACTATCTCCAGAAGCAGCTTGCTGAAATCTCAAAGGCAATCAAAGATAACTATGGCGATGACATCGACAAGGCTCTTGCAATCATAGCCCAAATCAACGAACTCAGGGACAAGGTCGCCGCGGCCCTTGACGGCTTCGATTCCGCAAAGGCGATAGCAGAGCTCATCAATGATTTCAACGCTTTGAAGAAATTTGTAGAAGCGAATGTCAAAGAGGGCAAAGAGGCTCTGATTAAGGAAATTGACAAGCAGATTGACCTTCTGAAGGATGTCGCAAGCAAATGCTACGAAAAGCTTTCGGACAAGGCCAAGGCGGAAATGAACAATATTATCGATAAGGCGGAGCAAGAACTCGACAAGCTGTGGGGTAAGGTGCTGAAGGTTTCAGACAAGATTTTGAAGGAAATCGATAAGGCGATACGAGCTATTCCAAATCCGTATCTCACGCTGAACGGTGACAAGGAACTCACGGAATTCACGTTTGAAACATACGCGGATCAGGCGAAGTTCTCGACGAATTACAATAGACTTATCAACGTCGTCGAGCATTGGGCGGAGTTCTCGGTGCATCACAATCTCGGAATCTTCCCTGCCTTCTCGGCCACGCTGGCTGATGGCGGTGCACTTCCGAACGGGCTCGAACTTTCGAAGACCGGCAAGCTTTCGGTAACTGACCCTGCGCTGTTCGAACGCCAAGAAAGCGACGGTGATAACGAGTATAGGGAGTATCGGGTGAAGGTCAGCACGAAGACGGGTGTCTTCGAAATAGACAAACTTCTTTCAAGGCTCGGATACAGTCCTTATGCGAGCGGGGAATATACGATAAAGATCAAACTTCCCGTATATGATTACTCAATCACGTATGTCGTTTGGGGCGGTGACGATATCATCAATCCAAACCCGACTACCTACAATATCCTGTCCGGAGACATAGTTCTTGTCGGACTGACGGGTCGCACAGGCTATTCATTCTCCGGTTGGTATAGCGATGTTGCGCAAACCGATCCGGTCTCGGTGCCTGCGATAGCGGCCGGCTCAAAGGGCGATAGGGTGTTCTACGCAAAGTGGACTAAGGACAAAAACAAGAACGGTCCTAAGAAGGAAGAGGAGACTGGAGGTGGTGAACAAGGCGGCGAGGAAACCGGTGGTGGTGAAAACGGCGGCGGTGAACAGGGCGGCGGCGAGCTCGGTGGCAATACCGGCGGTGTCTTCACTCAGAATGTTGCGGGCGGAGTAATTATAGCGGGCGCTGCTGCAAGCGCAAATGATGGTTCTATCATTGTACAGTCTTCCACGCCGAGCTCCGGCGGGAGCTCTGACATCTCAAATGGAAAGACACCACTTGCGGCTACTGATTCGGGCGTCGGCTTCCCATGGTGGATAATAGCCGCGGTTGCAGTGATTCTCGGAGGACTCTTCTTCATTATCGGCAAGAAGAGAAGAAAAGATGATAAAGTGGGTGCATGATAGCACAGGTTGGGCTTAGATGCCTGATGTAATAGCAGAGCAAAAATGGCACGGTCTCAGAAATGGGACTGTGCTTTTTCATTTGCGGAAAACAGGGTATAATTGAACAATGGATTGCTTCGCTACGCTCGCAATGACAGATCTTGTCATTGCGAGCGCAGCGAAGCAATCCACAATGACGGAGGACGGAGTATGAATGGATTCACTGCGACTACGTCCCAGCACAGGTCGGGTCGAGCCCGCAATGACAGAGTGAATGGATTGCGGGTCGAGCCCGCAATGACAGTGCAATGACGACGTAGCGATGGCGGAGATTGTAGGATAAGGTGGGAGAAAAAATGAGTATAGATATAAAACTGATATTGTCGCCCGACGCTGAGCCTATCACCCGAGAGGTGGACGAGGGCACCAGCATCGAGGAGGTCGTTCAAAACTACAGGTCGAAACTACCGTACAGAATCATGTGCGCCACGGTTGACAACAGAGACGAGAGTCTGAATTATGCAATCAGAAGACCCTGCGAGATCAGGCTTTGCGACATACGGACGAACACAGCAAACAGGGTGTTTCAGAGAAGTATTTCACTTCTGTATCTCGCCGCCGCAAAATCGGTGCTCGGCTCGGACGAGGTGGAGATTCTCAACAGCATCAACAGGGGCCTCTACACGGTGGTCAAAGAAAAGATTACCGACGAACAGGTCGAATCCATCGAAAAGAAGATGTGGGATTTGATCGACGCCAATTTCCCGATCAAGACCACTTCCGTGAAAAAAAACGACCTTCTGGAATTCATCAAGAGCAGCGGAGCGGACCGCCAGTATGAATTATTCAGAAATGCACCGGACATGCATTTCATCAGTCTCTGCGATTTGGATGGGTATGTGAATTACTTCTACGGCGTCATGGTGCCGTCGACTGGCTACATCGAGAGGTTTGCGATTCAGCGCTACCACGATGGGATTCTCCTTCGCTATCCGACGCCGGATGCGCCGAATGATTTGCCGCAGTATTACAGCGATGACAAGGTTTATGAAACGTTTGAAGAGGAGCGGGAATACGAGGAGGCGAACCACCTCTCGTTCATCAGCGAGATAAATGAGCAGATTGAGCAGGGGCGTTCGGGCGAGATCATAGCCGAGGCTGAGCGGAAGCACACGGACAGAATTACTGAAATCGCTAAGGCAATCAAGGACTCGGGGAAGCGAATGGTTTTGATAGCAGGGCCGTCGTCGTCGGGCAAGACAACCTTCTCGAACCGGCTGATTGCAAGGCTTGAGGACTTCGGCGTCAGATCGCTCTACACGGGCACGGACGACTATTTTGTCGATAGGGAGTTCACGCCGAGGGATGCGAAGGGTGAATACGACTACGAGGGGCTCGACGCCATGGATGTCCCGCTGTTTGCAAGGAATATCAACGATTTGCTCTCCGGCAAGGAAGTTGACATGCCGGAATACGATTTCATTGAGGGCCGCAAGAAATTCGGGAAGAGAACGGAGAAGCTGGGCGAGAGTCAGATAATAGTAATTGAGGGAATTCATGCCTTGAATGGTGCGATGAGTGAGGGGATTTCCGAGGATGTGAAGTTCAAGATATACATCAGCCCGCTGACCCAGCTCAGCATCGACGATCACAACAGAATTCCGGTGAGCGATGTCAGGCTCATGCGCAGGATTCTCAGGGATAATCGAACGAGGGGCAATTCGGTGTTCGAAACTATCCACAGCTGGCCCAAGGTCAGGACGGGCGAAATCGTGAACATTCTGCCCTACAATGCGGAGGCGGACATGGTCTTCAACTCCACGTTGATCTATGAATTGCCGGTAATAAAAAAGTATGTTCAACCGCTGCTCGAGGACATTTCCAAGGACCACGCGGAATTTGGTTATGCGGAGTGGCTTTTGTATTTGCTCACCTTCTTCAGAGCAATCGAGGACGAAGATTCCATACCAAGGGATTCGATACTGCGGGAATTCATCGGCGGAGGTTTAGTTGGCTAAATCATTCAGGGCAAAACGAAACATCAAAATCAACATCACGCGGTTTCGCGAGAGGGAGTCCAATCCCTCCGAGGCTATCGGTCCGGTAACGTTCAAAATTTCGGCGATTTTGATTGCGATGATGTTGCCTCTCATCGTAACTTTGTTTGCGGCGAACGTTGTTTTTCGTATGCCTGATCTTTACAGTTTCGAATTTGACAGAAGTGAGATTGCGCAGGAGGTCGGCATAGATGTGAGCGCGAAAAAGATGAGCAGCACCATATCAAATTTCATGCTCCACAAAACGGATGAATTTTCGCTGATTGCTGAATATAAAGGAAAGGATACGCCCATTTTGTCCATCACGGATGCGGTGAGGATGGAAAAGATTCGAGGTTTGATGGACACGACCTTTGTGATTTGGTGCATTATCACGCCCTTGTCGCTCGTGCTGTTTATCCTTACGCTACTTTTCGGCAAGAAGAAACATTTGAAGTACGCTTGCCGCGTGAGTGTCGTTATCTATTTTGTACTGCTACTCGCCTTTGCGTATGTCGCCGCTACGGACGGGATTCGGCACAAACTCACGGAAATGTTCCTCGGTGCGGACGCAGGAGCCGGAGGGCTTTTTCCCCAGTTATTCACGAATTATTTTAGGTTTGAAGCCGCCGCCGCGACCTTCGTTATCTCCGCAATATTTCTGGGCATACTTATCTCAATATGCCGAAGATTCTACAAAGAAACAAATATGTTCGGTTGAAGGCCGACAGCCGTAGGCAGGCTAAAGGCCGACTATAGCGTTTCCACGATGTCGTTCTTCTCGGGGTTTTCCCTGTACCATTTGATTGCGTAGGGGCAGATGAGAACGGCTTTGCGCCCATCCGACTTGAGTTGCTCGTAGCAGGCCTCCATAAGCTCGCCGGCGACGCCCTTATTTCTGAGGGAGTCATCAACAAAAGTGTGATTGATTGCAACAAGACCCTCTCTGACCTTCGGGAATGTTACTTCCGCGATGATTTCGCCCCCGCCATCCTTGGCAAAAATCCAATTGTTTTGTTTGGTAAAATCCATTTCAATACCTCCCTAACTTTTATATGATTTTCTCATTATATCATGTCTTTGAAATCGGGAATGACAAATTCGTAATCGCTTTTGTCGAGCAGAGATTTTGGATCAATTTCAGGAGGAACTATCCCGTCGATGATACTCAGGAGTGGATTGTTGTTGTATATTATCTCAGCCACATAGGAATTTTCCATGCTAGCAGTGATGATGCCGTAAGCCTCCGCATTGATGACGTAACTCAGGGGCATCAAAAGTGCGAAGAGTACAAGTACGATAATGACACCTTGCAGAAGACCGAAGATGAGACCCAATATACCGTCTACACCGCCGATGATGCCATCGCGGCGTTTTCTCGATAGCAGAAAAGTGAGGACGAAGAGTATGATTTTGACGAACAGCAAAATGCCCATGAATACGAGCACCGTGAAGGCAAACTCTGCAATTTTGTCCGCAGCGTCGCCCGCAAGTGAGGAGCCGAGGTCTTCTATAGCCTCTCCGAATTTGCCAGGAACAGAGCCCGAAATGCCTCCGGTGTATTTCTCGATGAATGATAGGCAAATCTGAACGATGTGGTCGTGCAGTTTGTCAAAGATGCTCGTCTTGCCCATGAGAAAATTTTCAACAAACTTGTGCGTGAAAAAAGCCACCGCGACTGCAATCAGCCAACCGCCTATGCGCAGAATAGAACCAAAGAGCCCATTCCTGAACCCAAATATCATGCATATAAGTAAAATTACTAAAATTGCAATATCAAATACCATTCTCAAATTATATCACATTGCCTTCTTGACGGTGTTGAGATTAAACAAATAGTGTGGTATTATTCCTTTAGAAACTAAAAGACGGTTTAGTTTTGTACAGAATTTTTAGAAACTAAAACAGGTGATATTTGGAGAATGTTATGAAATCAGTGAAAAATCCATTCACTCCATCATTCGGTGGTGAGCCAGCATATTTTGCCGGAAGAAGAGATATTGTTGAAAATTTTCTTTTTGGTTTAGAAAATGGGCCCGGCGACCCAAATAGATGTACCATATTGACAGGGGCGAGAGGCACAGGAAAGACCGTTACGCTGTTTGAAATCGCAAACAAGGCCGCCCAAATAGGTTGGATAAGTGCAAAGGCTACGGCTATCCCGGGAATGTTAAATGAGATATTATACAAAATTAGAGATGCCGCAAAAGATTTCATAGATACCCCATCGGATTCAAAATTGACTTCAGTTACTATAGGGCCTATTTCCGGAAGCAGGAGTGTAGAGAGCAAAAAGAAAACATTCGGTCAGGAATTCAATGAACTGTTAGATGAGCTAAATGAGCGCGAGATAGGTCTGCTGATAGAGATTGATGAAGTCAGGGCGAATCTACCGGAATTCAGAGAGTTTGCAGCGGTTTTTCAAGATGTGGTATCGACCAAGAAAGATGCCGCATTGTTGATGGCTGGGCTACCCCACGAGATCAATGGTGTATATACAGATAAATCCATTTCTTTTCTGAGGAGAGCAAGAACGCAGAGACTCGAAGCAATATCCTTGTCTGAAACAAAGGTTACAATTCGAAAGACGGTGGAATTTGCGGGGCGGAGTATAGACAAAGAGGCATTGGAAATGGCCACCAATGCGACGGGTGGATTTCCGTATTTGATTCAACTTGTAGGCTACGAGATTTGGCGGCAAAATCCCACAAATGAAGTCATATCAAGGCAGAATGTCGTTGATGGCATAGAAATAGCCAAGGGCTTTATGGCAACATCGTTATTTGAGTTGACTATCCAAGATGTTTCGGATAAAGATAGGGAGTTTCTCATAGCGATGAGCGAAGAATCCCTACCTGTGAAAAGTGCAAAAATCGCTGACAAACTTGGCGTTACAACAAACTACGCAAGTCAATATAGAATCAGGCTAATATCTGAGGGGATAATATTTTCCCCTTCCAGAGGCTATTTGGATTTTGCGATACCATACTTTGTCGAGTTTATCCAAAATAGGTATTTGGACATATGACAAAGACGGCTTCAAATATAATGGACGAAATCTAAAGGTTGAAACGTAAAAATATTGCGTGTAGGGGTTGACATGGCGGGGGTTAGGTAATACAATTATTTAGCACTCACCTTTAATGAGTGCTAACAATATAAAAATATATTTTCGCAAGGAGGATGGAAAATGAGTTTTGGAATCAAGCCAATCAATGACTGGATAGTCATCAAAAGAGTTGAAGCGGAAGAGAAGACGGCAAGCGGTATCGTGCTTCCCGGCGGTGCACAGGAAAAGCCGCAAATAGCGGAAGTTATCGCAGTCGGCCCTGGCACTGACGAAGTGAAGATAGTTGTCAAGAAGGGCGACAAGGTCATCTTCGGACAGTATGGTGGTCTGGATATCAAGTATGGCGGAGAAGAAGTCAAGCTCGTTCGCCAGAGCGACATTTACGCAACGGTAGAGTAATAATAATAGGAGGAAAGTATAAAAATGGCTAAGGAAATCAATTATAGCGAAGACGCGAGAAGAAAACTTCAGGCAGGTGTAGACCAGCTTGCAAATACGGTCAAAATCACACTCGGACCCAAGGGTAGAAACGTTCTGCTCGAAAGAAAGTTCGGAAATCCGCTCATCACAAATGACGGAGTTACTATCGCAAAGGAAGTAGAGCTCGCGGACGCGTACGAAAATATGGGTGCACAGCTCGTCAAGGAAGTCGCCACAAAGACAAACGATGTCGCAGGCGATGGAACAACAACGGCGACCCTTCTCACACAAATCATAGTTACTGAGGGTTTCAAAAATGTTGCGGCAGGCGCAAATCCGATGATTCTCAAAAGAGGTATCGCGGGCGCCACGGACGTCGCGGTGAAGGAGCTCAAGAAAGCCTCTTCGTCGGTCAACACTAGAGAAAAAATCGCGCAGGTCGGCTCTGTCTCATCAGGCGACAGCGAGATTGGCGAACTCATCGCCGATGCAATGGAAAAAGTCGGCAAGGACGGCGTCATCACAGTGGAAGAGAGCAAGTCGCTCGAGACAACGCTCGACGTCGTTGAAGGTATGCAGTTCGACAGAGGCTATCTCTCAGCCTACATGGTGAACGACACGGAGAAGATGGAAGCGAATTACGAAAATCCCTACATCCTTCTCACGGACAAGAAAATCAGTCAGATTCAGGACCTTCTCCCCATCCTCGAGCAAATAGTGCAGCAGGGCAGGAAATTGGTCATCATCGCGGAAGAGATCGAGGGCGAGGCTCTTACTACCCTCATTATCAACAAGCTCAAGGGCACATTTGATTGCGTTGCCGTGAAGTCACCCGGCTTCGGCGACAGAAGAAAAGCTATGATGGAAGACATCGCCATCCTCACGGGCGGCACATTCATCTCAGAGGAGCTCGGCTACGACCTCAAGGAAGCCACGCTCGACATGCTCGGCAAGGCTTCGTCCGTCAAGATTGACAAGGAAACCACCGTTATCGTCGGCGGTGCCGGAGCCAAGAAGGACATTCACGGAAGAATAGTTTCAATCGAGGCAGCTTACGAAGCCGCAACGTCGGACTTCGACAAGGAGAAGCTTCAGGAGAGAAAAGCGAAACTCTCAGGCGGCGTTGCTGTCATCAAGATCGGTGCAGCTACCGAAACTGAGCTCAAGGAGAAGAAGCTCCGCATGGAGGACGCGCTCAACTCAACGAAGGCCGGTGTCGAAGAAGGCATCGTGGCGGGCGGCGGCGTTGCACTCGCAAACGTTATTCCCGCAGTTTCCAAGTATGTCCAGACGCTCACAGGCGACGAGAAGACAGGTGCAGCAATCATCGAGAGAGCTCTTGAGGAGCCGGTTCGCCAGATTGCCGAAAACGCTGGCTACGAAGGTAGCGTCGTCATCGCAAAGGTGAAGGAAGCTAAGAAGGGTATCGGTTTCAACGCCTCCAACGAAAGTTACGAAGATATGATCAAGGCCGGTATCGTTGACCCACTCAAGGTTACTCGGTCGGCTCTCCAAAATGCGTCATCCGTTTCTGCAATGCTCCTGACGACGGAGTCATGCATTGTTGACGCCAAGGAAGAAGGCGCAGGCGGACTTCCCCCAATGCCGGCAGGTATGGGCGGAATGGGCGGCATGATGTAATGAAGGCTGTCAGACCATTCAAAGCAATAAGACCAACGGAGGAGCTTGCGGCGAAAGTCGCGGCTCTTCCTTATGATGTGATGAATTCAGATGAAGCCCGTGAGATGGTGGCTGAAAATCCATATTCATTCCTCCACGTCGATAAGGCGGAAATTGATTTGGACAAGAGCGTTGGCATTTACGACGCTGCTGTCTATGCCAAGGCCAAGGAAAATCTCGACAAGCTCGTAAGAGACGGCGTGCTTGCTCAGGACGAAAAAGCTTCATATTTCATCTACAAGCTCACGGTGGACGGTCGCTCGCAGGCCGGCATAGTCGCTTGCCCCGCGGTTGACGATTATCTTGCGGGCAACATAAAGAAGCACGAGCTGACTCGCGCCGACAAGGAAGAGGATCGCGTGCGCCACGTTGACACGCTCGACGCCAATACGGGCCCCATCTATCTTGCGCACAAGCCGTCAACTGCACTCGCGTCCATCACCTCTGACTGGATGGCGGCACACTCGCCCATCTACTCGTTTGTGGCTGATGGAAATGTCGAGCACACCGTATGGCGCGTTGACGACGATGCAGTAATTTCAGCCATTTCCTTGGCGTTTGAGGCTGTGCCTGCACTCTACATAGCTGACGGCCATCACAGATGTGCTTCCGCCGTGCGTGTGGCACAGAAGCGCCGCTCGGAAAATCCGGACTACGACGGCTCGGAAGAGTTCAACTATTTCCTCGCTGTCATCTTCCCGTCGGATCAGCTTGAAATCATGGATTACAACAGGCTTCTTTCCGAGAAGGCGGGGCTGAATGAGGCTTCACTTGTGGGCACCCTTGAGGAAAATTTCTATGTGAAACGGGCGGACGCTGCGGTCAAGCCTGCGCACAGCCATGAGTTTGGCCTGTGCTACAAGGGTTCTTGGTACAAACTAGGTGCGAAGCCGTCTATCGTGAACGAAGACGATCCGGTCGAAAAGCTCGACGTCGCCATTTTGCAGAGGAACGTGCTGACGCCCATTTTCGGAATAGAAGACCCTAGGACGGACAAACGCATCGACTTTGCAGGTGGTATCAGGGGTTTGGAATATCTGGCGGAGCGGACAAAGAGCGACATGGCAGTGGCGTTTTCGATGTATCCGACCACGATAGACGAGCTGATGGATATAGCGGACGCCGGTGAGATAATGCCGCCAAAGAGCACATGGTTCGAGCCAAAACTACTAAGCGGACTGTTCATCCACAAACTGAGCTAAACCAGAGGGGGGACAGGTCCGCTGTCCTGTTTTCTGGAAATAAACAGGA
>JAISKC010000038.1 GCA_031261345.1 Eubacteriales Family XIII. Incertae Sedis bacterium
ACAAGGTCGTCCGCCTCATACTTATTCAAAGACACCAATTCATACTCGAACTTCGGTATGTACTTATAGAATACATCATTCATCTGCGTTCTGTCGAGGAAATTCAGCTCCGCCGTCCACTTTCCCGGCCCATCATAAAAGACAATAGGAAGCACGGGCGGATACTTGAAGTCCCTCCTATAGATAATCCCATTTTTCTCCTTATTCACCATCTTCTCATAATCGCTCAAAATGAGCGTAATGTAATGAAGCATCTTGAACGAAGACCGAAAGTTCACGCCAGATTCGTGCTCGACCAAAGCCACCACATAGAGCGGAGACTCCTCATCGCCTTTAAGCCTTATGCGCTTCACCGTATCGGAATCCTTATTCTCATCAAACAGAGGAAGAAACCGCTCAGTAATATCCTCAACATCCTCCGGCGCAACGCTCTTCAGCAAATCCACCTCAATGAAATCCCGCAAAAACTCAACAAACAACTCGTGATCATCAAGTATCAACTTCAAACTATTATCCTTCACCTTATGTATCCCCAAACCATACCCACTTTCCAAAAATCACAAAACAATAACCATTCACATAAAGTATCATGAAAAATACACCATGTCAACCATTATTTTACAATAATTGAATTTAATTCATCAGGGATTACACAAACGAAGCGTCCCTTTCTGTAATTAAAGCACAATACCAACAAAGCCGAAAGCCCAACTCGGGAAACCGTCGATTTACGTAGTTTTTCGGCCATATTTCTACGTAAATCGCCACTTTTCCGAGCCGCAGCAAAAATCACAGCCTATTAACAAAAACGAGGCCGAAGCCCCGCACTCACCCTGTCATTGCGGGCTATGTGCCCCAACGGGGTATGACCCGACCTGTGATAGGCGTGCCCCTGCACGCACCAGTAAATCCATCAGCACCAACCAAAAATCAGCGAAAGTCGGTTGAGAAGAACAGTTTTTTATGATACCATTGCATTAAACAAATGTTCGCAAATGTATTGTGGATATTGCTACTTCTAAATCGCATCGAATTTGATACGATTTACAGCTGACCTAATGGAGGAATGGCTATGGCAACAAAAAACAAAACTATAAGTGTAAAAGACACAGCAATTTCCTTGACGAGTATTAATGAGGATGATTATATTTCGCTCACTGACATGGCGAAGTATAAAAATCCCGAACTGACCGGTGCAGTCATAACGAAATGGCTAAGCACTCGCTACACTTTGGATTATATCTACATATGGGAGAAAACATACAATCCAAATTCTAATGTTACCGAATTCGATAACATTAGAATGGAAAGCGGGGTCAATAGTTTCGTGATGTCTTCAAAGCAATTAATTGAACGCACGAATGCCATAGGTATCAGGGCAACTCCGGGTCGCTATGGTGGAACCTATGCCCACAGCGATATTGCCTTTGAATTTGCGACATGGATAAGCCCCGAATTTAAGTTTCTATTGGTGAAGGAATTCCAGAGGCTGAAGGCTGAAGAACAGGAACGATTATCACTTGATTGGGATTTGCAACGCACCATATCGAAAATCAATTATCGAATACATACAGATGCTGTAAAAACGTATGTGATTCCTCCGGCAGTCACCAAGGAACAGGCAGGTTATGTATACGCCTCTGAAGCCGATATGCTCAATGTCGCTTTGTTCGGGAAGACTGCTACACAGTGGCGCAAACAAAATCCGGGCAAAGATGGTAATATGCGTGATGATGCCACTATTGAGCAACTGATTGTTTTATCAAATATGGAAAGTATCAATGCTCTATTGATTAAGCAGGGAATGCCGCAAGGGGATCGTCTTGTGCAACTGAATGGAGTGGCTATCACGCAAATGACATCACTTGTAAGCAACCGGCATATCAAGAAATTATCAAATGCCGCAGAGGAAAAGAAAAAGAAATGAGTATCAACGCAGTCATATTCACAGGCTGTTAACAACAAAAAAAGCACGGGGCCAAAGCCCCGCACTTGCAGTAAATCACGAAACATACAACGACTTTCGTGGTGATTCACACGTTTTATGCATGAACTTTTGTGAACGATACGGTAATGCAATCGCCAGAATTATCAACAACGACAATGCCGTGTATATGGACAGCATCATCAAGTCCATCGAATCGCCGGTCTTGGTCGCACCGCTAGCCCCGCCTTTACCGCCTGAACTGCCAGCACTGCCTTTACCACCTGAGTTGCCTGCAGTAACACCTCCGGCACCGCCGGCCCCGCCGTTACCAAGTGCAGGTCCGCCTGCCGAACCGCCACCGCCGGGTTTGTCTCCACCACTGGGTTTGTCTCCACCGCCGGGCTTATTACCACCGCCACCGGCGGAAGCCGTGTCCACCGTCAGAGAGATATCGTCCGAAATGCCGTCGGCAAACTGCGCGACGAAGAGATAGTCGTCGTCGCCCAAAGACTTCAAATAAGCCGCCTTCAACGTTATGATAGTGCTCCCCGATTTTTTCGTATAGAATTTCGAATCCAACTTTTCACCATCGATATCATCTATGAACAGACCCTCAAAATTCTTGATGTCCGCATCAATCGCGACCCTTATGGTTTCCTTGCCAGTGAAGGTTCCGAAATCCAGATCCTTGCCACCCTTACCCGTATAGATATGTTCCTCAAAAACAGCGGTCAAAACGACATCGCCGCTCGCTTTGATCTTCGCACCAGGCTTGTAAGTCTTCGTGCCGTCAGACCAACCCACAAATCTCTTGCCGTGAAGCTTGAGGTCGGTATTGCCAAGCACGGTAGCGTAGGCACCTGCGGAATACCAATTTGTGTCCTCGGGCAAACGGGTGTAGCTCACGAGAGCAAGATCGTCATCGTGAATCTTGTAGGTAATCTGCTTTTTGTTAGCCAAGGCAGGCACGAACTCAATGGGCTCGTTCACCGTGATCTCATTTCCCTGAAGTTTCAGAGCGGCCCCCAAATTCCATCCAATTACTTCCCTATCAACAGAGGTCGACAGACCGCTTATGCCTTCGACAACAGCCGTCGCACCATTGGGATAAATTTCATCTGCAATGGGCAGCCCCGTCCATGCCGCACTACCATTATCGTAATGAACGGTATAGTAATTTGCATACACAGGATTGGAGCCGCCACCCAAGCCGTCGGAAACCCCGACACTGCCTATTTGTATGCTACCATCAAATATTCCATAATTGCCATCGGCCTCATCCGCAATCAGCGCAGGATAGATATACCTGATCTTGTCCGTCCCCGCAGGCACGTAATTGACCGCATATTTGTCATCGCCAAGCTCAATGGTAGGCGCCTTGCCGCTGCTGTCCCAAGCTGCATCGTCCTTCCGAACACTCAGCTCAACACCATATTCGGTGAAATCCGTCAGCCCCGTTATCGCAGCATAGGCGGCAACGGTTCCGATGGGAACATATTTTTTCGATCCAGCGGGCAATGCTCCGCTGCTAAACGCCGCGCCATCGACCGTCAAAATTCCGGTTGGAGCAGGATTTTCAAAGTAAATTGTTTTGAGGTTTTTATCACCCCTGAAGGCGTTGGCGTTGATCCCTGTTACGCTGGCAGGAATGTTTATACTTTCGAGACCCGTAAACGAATTTTCGTCCCAACAGTTCCCGAACGCTCTTGCACCGATTGTCGTCAACCCATCGGGGAGAATTACATTCGTAAGGCCAATGCAGCCGGAAAATGCACCGTTTCCGATGGATTTCAAATTTTTCGGAAATATGAAATCGGAAGTCAGCTCCGTGCGACCCTGAAATGCAGATGTACCTATAGATGTAATAGTATCGGGCAATACAAGGCTACTGATATAGAACGTTCCACCCGAGAAATCTTGAAAAGCATAGTCCGCTATTGACGTAACCGTGTAGGTCTTGCCGCCGCTCACGACGGTCTCAGGTATTGCAATAGGCGAACCCGTTCCATACTGTCCGGACTCCGGCTTTGCAACCTTCACTTCTCCGGTAGTTCCGCTCTCGGCAGTAACCTCATATAATATACCATCAAAGGTAAATTCTCCCCCGACGCCCAAAGCGGATATTTCCTCGCTCGAAGCCTCGGCTGCAGGCAAAACTTCACTCGCCTCGGGCACCGAAGCATCGACCGTTTCCGCCTCCTCCGCGGCGACGGAAGCCTCAGCCTCAGCCGCCGCGTCCTCATCAGCCGCAAAACTCCTGCCGATAACAAGCGGCCACAGCAAAGCAACGGCCAGCGCCACCACAAGCAGCATGGATAAAAATTTTGCCCCCAAATTTTTCTCACTCCGCTTCGTCATTTCTCATTCGTCCTTTCTTCACATGCCTACGCACGCCTACGCATACCAACACATGCCAATGCACGCCTACACATTTCCAAATTTTTCTATTTTTTAACATTGACGGTGATCTTCACGCTCTTGCCGTTCAAAGACTTCGCCGTGATGGTCGCCTTGCCAACCTTGACGCCCTTTATCTTGCCCTTCTTGTCGACGGAAACAATCTTCTTGTTCGACGTCGTGAAGGTGATTCCGGCCTTGATAGCCGCGCCATTGGGGTTCAAAGCTGTCGCCAAAACCGGCGTTACAGCTATCGTGGCGGTCTTGCCCTTCTTCAAATCCAACTTCTTGCTCGCCACGGTCAGCTTCTTCACCGGCGCCTGAACCTGAATGTCCTTGGTCTTGACGGTCTTCTTCCCGACCTTGACGGTGATTTTCGCCTTGCCTTCCGTGAGTCCCGTTATCTTTCCTGCCTTGTCAACGGAGGCGATCTTCGGCTTCGACGACTTGAATGTAACCTTCAAATCGGATGCCTTTGCCGGCGTCAATTTGATCTTCAGCTGTGCGGTCTTTCCGATGTCCAGCTTGTTCTTCTTAGGCGTGCCCGAGAGCGCGAACTTCGTCAATTTCACAGCCTTCTTGCCGACCACGACCTTCACCTTGACGGACTTTCCGTTTGAGGAGACCGTCACCGTGGTGCTGCCTGCCTTCACGCCCGTTACATTACCCTTCGCATCGACCTTTGCTATTGCAGGTTTCGCCGATTTGTAAGTAATGGGCGCGCCTGTGATTGTCGCGATGCCATCGTCGAGTTCGACCGGTAGCAGGACCTTCTTCTTCACCGTGACGTTGACTGTCGCCATGGCGGCTCTGACCTTAGTAACATTCTTCGTGACAGTAATCACCTTGGAATGAACTTTATTTGCGTCAGCAACCGAGGTGGCAGTAATGGTAACGGTGCCCTCTTTTCCCATGAATGTAACCAAACCGGTGGCATCGACCTTGGCAACCTTCTCATCGCTCGAGCTCCATAGAACAGCCTTGTTATCGGCGTTCGCAGGTTGCACATCGACGTCATGCTGCATCGTATTGCCGCCGCTGGCCTTGAACTTGTACGTAGCAGCACCACCCGTTATGGTGACGGAAGAAACAGGAGTCCCACCTTCACCGGCAGCAGGGATTCTTGCATTTGCAACGTTGCTGTCCGCGCCATCGCCAATGATGCTCACCGCAACGACCTTGAAGTCGTAGTCCGTAGAAGCGCTGAGCCCTGTAACAAGGACTGATGTAGCATTCACTATATCGCCAAACTGTGCATAGGTGTTTTGGCTATTCCTCTTGTAATAAACTTTGTATCCGGTTATTGCCGAACCGCCATCGCTTGTCGGTGCCGCCCAATTGAGCATTGCACTGGCATTGTAAGGTGTTGCGGTCAGCCCTGTCGGAGCCCCGGGGACGCCCATTGTAGTAGCACTTTCTGTAGCGGCTTCTCCTGCACCGGCAGAAGTCCTTGCGCTCACCTTGAAGTCGTAGGCCTCACCCTTTGAAAGGCCGGTGATTTCCAGCGGACTTCCCTGAGTCGGTGCCGTAGCAGGTGATGACGAGAATGCCTGCCATGTATTCTCCGAAGCTTTCTTGTAAGATACGTCATAGCTTGTGATCGGTTTTCCGCCATCGTCGGCGGGAGCCGTCCAGTATAGCGATATTTTGGTTCCGTCCGTAGGAGCGGCTGTTGCAACCAGACCCGTAGGTGCTCCCGGAAGACTTACATTTTCAGGCGTGAAACCGACTATGGCGGCGGTGCTGCTACCAAGCGAGTTCACCGCCTTGATTTCAACCGTGTATCCGAGCCCGTTATGAAGAGCATTGAAGTCATGCTCATGAACGTCTGCACCGACAGGCAGCGTCTCAATGACGTTCACATCTTCATCTATCAGTCTCAAGCTGTATCCGATGATGGGCTCGCCGCCATTGTTCGCCGGAGCAGCCCAAGTAACACGAGCCGAGCCGTTTGATACCGAGTAATCAGCGGACAGCGGAGCCGTAGCCACGCCGACAGGAGTCGCGGTCTTCTTCACCGAATTGGCTCCCACACCGACATTTGTATTTGCCCTCACGTAGAAGTCATACGCCGTTCCGTTCGTGAGTCCTTCAAACGTATAGGTGAGCTGTGCCGGATTTTCAATATTCGTCCAACCTGCATTGCCCGGTGCTGTGCCTGCAGCGACGCTCTTGACCTGCCAACGAGTAACAGCAGCACCACCATTTGATGGATCGCCGGAGTCATCGGGATAGCCGAGAGGATTCCATGATATCGTTACCTTTCCGCCTACATCATTAAGTATCTGATGGCCGTCCAATACCGCGTTGTCCACTATCGGCGCATCGGCTCTGGCAAGTGGGCTCGAATTCTTCTGAGCCACCTCGCCCTTTCCTGCCGCATTGACAGCGCGCACATACATAGCATATCTGTGTCCCTCGATGAGACCCGTATCGAAGTAGAACGCCGTGTCGTCTTTTACCTCTGTCCAAGCGGTAGGAGGTGTGTAGTCGTCCTCAGGCGTCAGGTCAACAATCTGAACTTCATACGCATCGATTAATGCAGGATTGCCCAAATCTGCCGGAGTCTGCCATTCGAGTTTGATTTCGCCGTTGCCAGGTGTTACTGCAAGGTTCTGCGGCACACCAGGTTCACGCAAATCGTCATAGCTTGCGACTACGGTAACGCCCGCGAGTGGAGCCACATTGAACGATGTTTTCTTTGCCGACTTTTCAAGCCCTGCGAATCCATCTCTGTCATTGACTTCACCGCCCACATCGTAGGTAGGAGCCCATCTTCTGAAGTTGAGCGAGCCCGCCTTCGCGCTGGCTTCAATATTGATTTGTGCACCTTCGTTGTACATGCCGTTACGGTCAGTGATTGTAGCCGCGTCGTCGCTCTTGCCTATCTTCACTATTATGCTCGTGTTCGGATAGCCGTTCTGGTCGTTGTCAATATTTGCATTGACATCGTCGTAGAAGTCGGCAAGCGTTGCAAGGGCTCTCATCGGTGAATTCCATGAAGGCTTACCGTTGACGCCGTTGACCGAGGGATCGAGCACTAAGTTGACGTTTGGCTTGTATGTAGCACTCGGTGAAATGACCGGTGCCTGCGCCGCGCCCGTCGTCTGATCGGCCACGACATTGACGTCCGGATAACCGTCGCCGTTCTTGTCGATATTGACAAACGGTGCATGGTGTCCCGAAGTAACACTATCCGGATTGCCTGTTGCAGCATCAACCACGACGTTCAGTATCGGTACATATACGCCGCCAACTATCGCAGGAGACCCATCTTCAGGGTGAACAGCGATATTCAAAACAGGAGTATGATTTTCTGCTGTAGGTGTCGCCTGATTGCCGGAGCCATCGATGACGACGTTCACACCTGCTTTCTTGTAGCTCGCCTCCGTCTTGGCTACGCCGGGCAGCGGTAGATTGATCGTAGGTATATGATTCTCAGCTGTCGGAGTAGTAGGCAGTCCCGAGAACTCATTGACTACGATATTGAAATCAGCTGCTACAGGCACTGCATTCTTCGTGTCGAGATTCACAGTCGGTATATCGACCGAGCTCGGAGGCGCAACATTTCCGGTAGCGTCCAAAACGATGTTGAATGTCGGACTCTTCGCCTTGTTCTGATCCACATTGACCGTAGGCGTATGTGAAGCCTGAGTCGGTGAAACAGGATTGAAACTACCGTCAACCACGACATTGTAGACCGGCTTTTTGGCGTAGTCGCCCGTTCCGGACAGATTGAGTGTCGGATTCTTGTAGGTGTTGTCCGGTGCCTGTGGATTGCCGTTGCCGTCTACAACTACGTTGACCAATGCCTTCCTTTCAGGTCTTGGACCTGCGAGGTTCACGGTCGGAGTATGGTTTGCATTCGTAGGCACGATGACGAGCTTTGTGGTCGGATTGACGACCAAGCTCACGTCGGGATTGCCATCCAAATCGTTGTCGATATTTGCATCGGGATACACGCCGTCCGCAGGCTCACCAATGTAACCGCTGATACCGCCCTCCTCTATGATGAGGTTTCGATAAATCTTTCCCTGTGCGTTCGGCAGGTTCACAGTCGGCCTGTTGTTTGCGGGCGTGCCTGATGTCGGTGCAATGAAATCACCGTTGTCAGCAGATACGACCACGTTCTTATCAGGTCTTCTATTGTCATTCGTATCGACATTGACTGCCGCATCATGGTTGCCTCCCGTAGGTGCAACGACCTTCCCGCTCGAAGCATCGACCACGAGGTTGATATCCGCCTCGCCTACCCCCGCTGAAAGCGAGGTTCGGCTGCTGATATTGACGGTCGGCGTATAGTTTGTGCTCGTCGGCTCGGTCGCAAGTCCATCGGGCCCGACGACCAAATTCGTATCGGGACCACCGGAAATAGCAGCTGTATCCACATTGACGACGGGTTTGTTTCTACCATCAAGCGGCGGCAGAAGGTTTCCGTCAGAATCCAATATGACGTTCTTGAACGGCCTTATGTTCAAATTGACATTTTTGGGAACATTTACCGCAGGTGTAACGTTGCCGAGTGTCGGGGCCACGGCCGCTCCGTTTCCGTTCACCACGACATTGGTATCGGGATAACCGTCGCCATCGGTATCGATATTGACAGTAGGAACGTCCGTTGGGTCGGGATCTGCAATCGCAAGCCCATTACCATCAACAACGAGGTTCGTGTCGGGTCCACCGGCTCCCGGACTCGTGCCATTCAGATTGTAAACGGTTCTGAACGTATACGTGTCGCCAACGACCGCAAACATTTCACTGTCCCCTGCACCGCGAGTATCTTGGAACCCACTGATATGCACTTCATAAAGTGTATTATTCGCAAGGCCTGTGAGCGGAGCCTCGACGGTATTATTAGCCGTCCATGTGCGCGCACCAACGGTCGCCGTAGCTCCGCCAGAAGACTTCACTTCTATAGTGCCGCCCGACTGAGACATAGCCTTGTTGAAGGTGATCACGAGATTCTGACCGTCCAAAGTGACCAAACCGCCGGATCCTGGCGAAACCGAATTCACGACAGGATTTCCGAATGCGAAGGTATAGGTCTTCGTATCGTGTGCGCTTTCATTTCCAGAATTGTCAACAACCCAGTATTCGAGCTTGACCACGCCATTGCCACTTATTGCAATATTCACCTCGGCCTCAGCGGCAGCAATTACCTGCTCAGCCTCAGTTCCGAGGCCGCCCGTTCTGATGTAATGAATTTCCTTCACGCCCGACGCAAATTCTCCCGAAGCATCGTCCGCGGTGATATTTGCGGTCTTTGGCGACTCGCCGTATGTGTTCGTATCCAGATCAACGGAAACAGTAGGAGCGTCGAGGTCAAACTTGTAGGTGAAACTTCCCTCTGCACTCACATTGCCCGCAGTATCCTTCGCCGTGTAAGTAACGGTCTTTGACCCGCTTTGTGCTGGTTTTGCAAGCGTGAACGTAGCCGAAGCATTGTTGCCGCTACCGTTCGCAGTATGCGCCGCGCCTCCGTCTATCTTGTAGGTGATGGCGTCCGTGCCAAGTCCGCTACCGCCGACATCCGTCGCAGCTATGGTAACATCTATATCGCCATTCTTCAGCGCAGTAGGCTCGGGATCGATGGCCACGTTCGGCACTTCCACGTCAAATTTATACGTGTTTGAACCGACGATACTCTTTGCATCGGTCTTGTCAAATGCCCAGTAACGAAGCACGACATCGCCGCTCGCAGAAGGTTTCGGAATGGTGATCGTTTCCTCCTTGCTCAGCCCCTGACCCTGATTTTGGACAATCACGGGGTTCTCATCGTTGATCTGATATACGATACGATCGAGGCCCGTATCATCGGCCGCTCTCAGCGTTACAGCCTGCGAAGTGTTCACATATCCGCTCGGTGCCGCCGTTGCAGTGATGGTCGGAATAGCGGTATCGAAGTTGTACACCGCCTGAATCTTATTGCTGATATTTCCGGCAAAGTCAACGACTTCATATTCTGCCTCAACGGTGTTTCCAGTTGCAGGCGGCTCAATGATAACGTCTGTATAGTCCTTGCTTCCCGCATATATGATAACGGTATCTTTTCCAGTAATGGTATAACGGAATTCCTTGATACCCGAATCGCCGGGGTCAACTGCAGTGAGCCTTGTCTTCTGTATACCGCTGTAGAGCGGCGCAGTATCGAGGCTCGATGTCAGAGTAGGTGCCTGATTGTCGAACCTGAATGTGGAGGTAGTCTTTGAACTCCACGTACCCGCCTTCGTCTGTGCACGATATCTGACCCGCTGTGAACTGATAGAGGTATCGAGATGAACCACAGCATGGTCATCAGAAACAGTTACTGCCCCGGGCGCGCCGGCTGCATCGAGAAGCTGGTATTCGACCTTTGCTATGCCCGAAACGCCGTTGTCTATTCCTTGAATCTCCACGTCCTGCGCGGTTTTGAACCACAGGGAAGGATCGGGGTTGACCTCAACATTCGGCACTTCCTCATCAAAAATGAGGTCGTACTTCTTTTTCTGACTCAAATTTCCGGCCTTGTCCTCTGCCCAGATGGTGAACACCACCTTGCCGCTGATGCTCGGCTGCTCGATATCGACCGAAGCCGTCTTTGCAGCAGCCTCACCGCTCAGAAGAGTGCCACCGGCCGCCGTGTAGTCAAGCGTATAGTGAATACTCTTTATATCCGACACCCCGGGTGCGCCCTGTGTGCCGTCGGTCGCCGTGATCTTGGCAAGCTTACTCGTGTTGAAATAACTCTTTTCAGGTATCGGAGATCCTCCCATCGTGGCGTCAACGGACGGAGCATCTTCGTCATACTGATAACTGTCTGTGTGATGAGCCGAGGTGTTTCCGGCCTTGTCCACGGTCCAATACTCGAGGGTAACTTCACCACTTGAAGATGGCTCGGGGATATTCACCTGTGCCGTAGACGACTGAATGGTTTGCGTGCTTCCGCCGTTCACTATGAATAGGATACGGTCGATAGCGGAGGCATTCTTGCTCACTGCCGTCAACGTTGCAACCTGATTTCCGGAATAGAATACTCCGCTCGTCAGGCTCGAGGAAATTTCCGGCTTGAGGATACCGAAGCGGTACAATGCGGACTTTTCAGCTTCAACATTTCCCGAATTGTCCTCCGCGAAATAGTATATTCTGACCTGACCGTTTTGTCCGACGGGTGCCGGTATCTCAATCTCGCCGGTGATGCTGTCGTTGACGACGGTCCAGTCTGTCGCGTCGCCGACCTTGTAGCTGATCTTCTTCGTAGAGGATCCGCCGACATCGGTAGCTTTCAGTTTGATATTCTTTGTAGCGTTGTAGAAAACGCCATCCCACGCGAGTGAAGGCTCTGTCGTCGGTGCCTCCACGTCAAACTTGTAGGTGCAGACCTTCTCACTCGACACATTTCCAAGATTGTCCTCGGACGTCATTTTCAGTTCAACATCTCCGGAAACCACAGGGGCAGGTATTGAAACGAGCGCTGTTGCATCGGAAACCGTATTGACCGGCCCATTGCCGATCTGATATTTGATATTCTTCACGCCAGCCAAGGCATCGGTCGCCGTGAGCGTGGTCAACTGCGCCTCCTTGTAATATGGGCTCTCGGACAGACTTGAACTCACGGAAGGCGCAGTCAGGTCGAAGCGATATAGCTCCGAGCCATGCGTGGACACATTCCCATTTCCTGACTTCGTCCAATACTGCACATTTACATTGCCGGTAGCAGAAGGCATAGGAATAGTCAGCTCATAGCTACCATCGACAAGATCGCCTCCGGATTTTGTAACCGGCTCGTCGCTACCTATCTTGTAGGTAATGCTGGAAATACCCGAATTCGTCGCCAACGTTGACCCATTGATACCCGTGATGGTCGCCCTCACATCGTCATTGTAGTAGGTCTGAGTCTGCTCCGAAATACTCGCCTCGGGCAGAGAAATCTCGAAGTTATAATGCTTCGTGATATGTGTGCTCGTATTGCCCTTCTCATCGTCTGCCCAGTATTCGAGATCCACAACGCGGTCCGAATCCGGAACGGACAGGGTTGCGAGACCCGTAGCTGCGGCTACAGTAGTAGTAGCACCGCCGTTGACGCTGTAGTAAATATGAGCCACACCGGACTGATTTGGGCCGACAGGTTCGGAAGCGCTCAGCGTTGCAACCTTCGTCTCATTGTAGAAACCGCCATCATCGAGGTCGCTCGTTACCGTCGGAGCGTCCACGTCAAAGTGATATATTTCCTCGTGTTTTACTGCTTCTTCATTTCCCGCACCGTCAACTGCCCAGTAAGTAAGCTTCACATCGCCCGATGTGTCGGGCTTCTTGACGGTGATATTTGCGCTGCTGCCGCTTGCCGTCAATGGCTTTGAGCTATCGCTGCCGAAGTAATACTTTATGGAAGCGACCTTGGACTGCTCGGGACCATTTCCGTTGTCGGTTCCGACTATGCGGGCTACCTTATTGGCGCTGTATACAGCTGAACCATCGTATCCGCCATGCGATGAAGTGGGCGCATCGAGGTCAAATTTGTAATTCACGGTCTGCCAGTCGCCCTCGGTTCCCGCTATATCCGCCTTATACTTCACAGCCTTCGTGCCGGTTGAGGCGGGCTTCGGAATAGTAATGTCGTGCGCCTGATCATCATTGAACGTATGCATGCCATCGCCGCCGATTATTTCATAATGAAGCGCTGTGATAGTACTTGCTGAGCTGTATCCCTTTATCGTCGTAGAAATATCATCGTTGTAGTAAGGTGCAGCACTCGGTGAGTAATTCACCGTTGGCACGGACATATCAAACTTGTACGTTACCGTCTCATGCGGCGAAGTAAGATTGCCCAGATTGTCTTCAGCCCAGTATTCAAGCACGACATTGCCTACTCCGGCCGGAGCGGGTATAGAGACATTTGTTGAATGTCCATTGACCACCTGCTCGGCCCCCGAACCAACCTTATAATGTATGGAGCTCACGCCGGATTCCGTATCAACGGCTTTCAGCGTAGTGGTCTGATTGCTGAAATATGCACCTCTATCCGGATCCCTCATATCATCAGGATTCTTTTCGGGCAAACTGGACTCAACCGTAGGACCGGTCTGGTCGAAGTGATAGAAAATGCTCTGCTCGGCGGACTCGTTACCAATACTATCAATAGCGCGGTAGGTCAAGACGACATCGCCCGAAACCGCGGGTGCAGGAATAGTAACGGAGCCTGAAGCGACGCCCGAAGAAGCACCTATAGCCTGCTCTGCACCTTCGCCTATCCTATATATTATCTTTCCTGAATGGCCCATACCGGCACCACCCACATCGGCAGCTGTCAGCGTTGTCTGCTGATTTCCCTTGTAGTAAGTTGATTCCGACGTGGCAAGCGATGAGCTGACCTGTGGAGCATCGACGTCAAACTTGAACACGGCATTTCCGATAGTCGAGCTGTTGCCCACGCTATCATATGCTCTGTAGTTGAGTATCACTTTTCCTGAAGAAGCAGGCGCCTCTATAGTCACCTTTCCGTCCGCAGGAGCTTCCTCCCACGCACCGGTGCTGTTAAATCTGTATTTGATAGTAGTCAGGCCATCCTTGCTCGGTTCCGCATCGGAAGCAGTCAAAGTCGTCTCAACACTTTCAGCATAATAATGCTCAGTATTCGCAGAACTTGACACCGTCGGAAGCGTGTAGTCGAGGTTGATCGTTACCGTCTTCTCAGCTTCTATATTTCCTGCAACATCCTCCGCATAGAAAGTAATGGCATGGGGACCTGAGGAAAGCAAGGTGCTGAGGCTGAACGGACCGCTGTATTCGATCCATAGAGGAGATGTGTCAATCTTGTAGAAGATTTTTTCAACGCCTGAACCGTCCGCACCGTTTGGATCTACGGCAGACAAGGTGATGGGCGTCTCGGAAAGAGCCGCTACCCAGCTACCGTCCACAGGGGAGATAGAAGACTGCGGCGCAACAGCATCGAGTTTCACATCGATATGCTTCACTGTCTCCTTGAGGCCGACACCGTTCCTACTGTAGTAGTAGATGACGTGTTTTCCGGGGGTAGCCCCGTGGCCCAAAACGATACCATCGGCACTATCGTATGCGCTGAATCCATCGAAATTCTCAGCACTCGCGGCATCACCGTCTATACGATAATAGGTCGAGGTCGTTCCCGAAGCCTGCGAATTCGTAGCTGAAAGTGTTATCTTTGTGGAGCCCGTGATCCAGCTGTCTGTCGCATGCGAGGCAGTGGTCACAGGTAAATCCTTGTCAAGCTTGATTATTACCGTATTGGTCTCTTCCTTGTTGCCCGCCTTATCCACAGCGTAGAATCCAACCGTATGGTCGCCGGAAGCGAGGCCGCTGTCGAGATGAATTCCCGTTTCGGGGTCATACTCCATGAATTCGCCCGTGTGGTCAAACCTGTAATATATCTTATCGACACCACTGGCGTTATCGCCACCCGCGTCCACGCTGCTGATCGTGAGTTTGTCCTCAGGCGAAACCCAACTGCCCGCGCTCTTGCTGAGTGATGAAGTCGGCGCGGTCTTGTCGAGGTTGACGGTAACGGTTTGATGACTCTCGACATTTCCGGCGGCGTCGACGGACCAGTACTCTATCGTATTCGCGCCTTCCTGATCGAGCGTGAAAGGATTGCCTTCATACGTCTGCTGCGAACCGCCGCTGATCTTGTAATAGGTCGTGTATGTACCTATAGTGTTGCTCTGCGTGCCATCAAAGTCGGTCGCAGAAAGTGCAATGGTATCGGTGCCCTTTATCCACTCGTTGTTCTCCCGATTGATGGTCGTAACGGGAGCGACATTGTCCTTATACTTTGCATGGAAAGTTGTCGGGCTGCTGTCCTCCGCCGTGATGACATAAGGTGCCGTGATAGCCTCACCATCAAATGTAGCGCTCTTGAACCACCCCTCAAAACTCGTACCCACCTTACTCGGGGTTCCGAAATCGGTGGCCGTAACGCTCTCGCCCGGATACCTGAGCAAACTTTTGTTCGTACCGCCGCCGTTGTATTCGATATTGACGGTGGTAGAGCCGATGAATCCGGCATGAACGGTCTTCGCGTTGTCCGCCGAAGGCGTGATGTTTGAAGTCAGTCCGTAGGTCTTATTCTCACCGGCCACAGGCATATTTGTAGCGGTTGAGCCGCCTGCCGTCACGGGTGAGAAGCGAAGCGAATTGTCGGCTCCGCCAGGATTTTCAAAGCGTACATCGGTAACGACCGCTTTGTCGAGGCCGAAGAATCCATAATTCCCGCTCGCATCCGTAGTCGTCGTTTCAAGGAGGTCTCCGGCAGCGAAATTCTGCGTAGCCCTGTGAACGTAAGCCTTGACGGTAACGCCCGACCTTCCGATTTCGGAGATATCCTTGATACCGTTTTTGTTCGTATCGTTGAAGACATTACCCTGAATGACACCTGTCTTCAGTATCATAGCGACCGGTTGCGATGGCATCGCAGCGTCAAGACTGGCCGCTTGGGCAGTAATCCATGCAGCGTAGATATTCGCATTTCCCGAGTGAGCCTCGGCCGCAGGATCGGTAATGTTCAGCTTGATGATGAAATCCGCGCCGGTATCCTCGGCTATTTCTACGCGCTTTCCGGACCCGTTCTTGTTTTCGACGCGGACCATTCTGATGTCATTTTTGTTCGGAATGTCCTGCCATAGTTTGAAGGCAGCATCGTTCGTCGGATCTGTTTCATATGTGGTAGCATATTTGACCGTGTATCCCGTACTGTTTCCACCGACGGCAACGGGCGATATGGGCTCCTTTATCGAAGCCGTCCAGCCGAATGGTGCCGCCTGCATATGAAGTGCCGGATTGAAATCGTTTGGATTTGCGGGCATTCTGCCCGTGGTCTGATTGTATTTCGGAATGGGAATAAGGGCTGAGAACACCTGAACCGGTGCGCCTGCATAATTCCTTGCAGTCAGTTTGTATTCGGATTCAGCCGCGGGATTCAACGGAATCTTCGTTTTTCCGGTCGAGTAATTGTAGGTCGTCCAAGGACCGATGTTTGCGCCGTCTATCAGGCGAGCCGAAGTCTTCGCATTGAAGTTTGCACTCGAAGCGAAGGTCAGGTTGACCGTAGTCTGATTTGACAGCCCCATGTTTTGACCCGTGCCAAAGCCCGTTACATCAAACGTATCGGCAACACCATAACCATAGATACTCGTAGAGTATGGCCTGTTATCGCCGGTTTCCTTTGACTTTGAGCCTTGGAACAGAACCGTAGGCTTCAGGACCGTAGTCGGTATGGAATCCTTCACTTTGAAGCTGAAGGTAAGCGTTGCATTCTGACCCTGCTCCGTCATACCGGCGATCGTGGTGTTCGTATTGAATCCATTGATGAGAACATCGGGAGCCGTAACCTTGTAAAAAGGCTTGCCTGTATTGTCCTTGAGCCTTTCAAGTGTGAGCTTCCCGTTGGCAAGCGTGTAGGTATTGCCGTTCCAGACAACTTTCAAGTTTGCTCTGGCTGTCGCGATAGCTTGGATTTCTTCAGACGTGTATTCAACGCCAGGCAATTGCTCGAGTTCGTAGTCGAGCAGTCCGCCCTCTCTCAGGTACCATGACTGCCCCCTGACGACGGGGAGGCAATAGACGGTATTGTTGGAATTATACATGTACTCATTGCCTTGAGATGTGGTCATGGTCTGATTTGTAAATCGGGCTCCCGCAGTGAACGTATTATTTGACGCAATAGTCCCGCCATGTGTAACCTTGTTGTTGTAATAGAGCTGCTTGGTCGCCTCGAGGGTACTGACTTTGCTGTATGTCCAGTTTTCGGTCACGGTATTGTCCCTTGACAAAGCCGTATCTTGCAGCCTGACACTGGTGGAATATGCCGCCGTGCCGCTACTATCGAGCGGTTTTCCGTATAGCTGTATGGCATACGCATTGTGTGTCATCTCACCACCGGTATTCCAACCCTGCCACGCCGCGGGCATCGCAGTGCTGTTGTCAAGGCTATACACGACGGTTTTGAAATAATTTGTATTTGCTTTGCCAAAGTCGCTCGGCTCAAGTTTCACACGGCTACCTGCATTTGCTTTTGCAGCCAAGGTGCCTACCGTATTATCCATAAATGTAACATTGACATCCTTGATGCCACGGTTTCCGGGGGTCAATAGTGAAATACCCATGACGCCGGCCTTCTTCTCCGTACCCGCCAAATCGATGGTGAACCGTTGCGTATTTGTGGTCGGAATCGTCGCGGCGGTTGGATTTGCCAATCCGTAATACCCCAAAATGATGGGGGTCTTGTTCCATTCGGAGTCCTGAAGCGGCATGACCCTTGTCCCTGCAGCTGTTCCCACTGAAAGATTCAAAAATCCCGTCGTTCTCGGATCGACGATGAGACGGGTGGAATTCCAATGAGTATATCCTGTGCTTCCCGCTGTAGTGATTTCCCTGTCATCGAGCGTCTTCACATAGGTGCGGCTATCATTACCCCCATTATTGTAATTGTCGGGACCGGCCCATAAGAACCAATTGACTTGAGGTGCCGGATCCGTAGTAACGGGAGGGGTTAGAGCGGCCAATTCTTGGGCACTCTTCACAGTACCCGTAGCTGTGAACTTCACGGTGTTGTAAAGCCACAGATTTGTGAAAGTGAATGTGAAGTAAGTCCAGTCACCATTGGTGAAAGAACTCTTCGTCATATTTGTATAGTTTGCAGCAGGTGTGCCGGAGCTGATATCGATGTTCTTCAGATATTTGTTGTGAACCTTCATCGTGAAGCGCAAAGACTTGACGGCGGCGCCTGATGTATTGCCCGTGCCGCCGCCATAGTATTGATACCATGTGGTAGTCTTGCTGAGATTTGTGCCAGGGGAGGCGTATATGGCATTGCCATCGTTTCCGCTACCCATAGAGACACCGGCGTTGGCGTTGATAGTAACATTGTCAACGGTGGCAGAATCTATGACAGCACCGGAGTTTGCACTGCTCGTTGTTGTAACTTCTATCGGATTTGCATTGCTGGCGGGGCTTGCATTCATGGTAACATAGTAGGAGGGGCTGCCGCCGACGAGTATGTCCATTTCGAGTGCACCGACGGTATCGGCTACCGTATACTCCAATGTACCAGTATTGAGCCAGACCTTTGTCTGACTCGTATTGCCTGTGACAAACTGTGCAGAAGGCGTCCATGTGGCGCCCGTGAACAGTCCGGTGTATCTATCGTCTATCGTGGACGAATCAAATACCCACTGCTTCGCGGCATCGGACTTGAAGCCCGGGGGCGCAGTGCTCAACCCTAAGGCATTGTTGAACTGAACCTTTATCTTTCGATCCGTGCTGCCTTGTGGGAAAGTCGCCTTGATATTCAAGACCTGCTTACCGCCGACAAGTTGCGATTCAGGTGTAACTGTGAACGTTGAATTATCGTTCAAATCATCTCCCATGAATTTCACAAACCCTGCCCTCGTGGCATGACCTGCGGCGTGCGCCCTATCTGCTATCGGTGACCCCCAGAGCCCCGACGAGAAGAGTGTACCAAAGACCATCACAAATGTGATGAAAAAGCAGATACCGCGATTTCTTGATACAGAAAATTGATGTTTGTTTGTGTACATAAGATGTACCCCCTGTTCTTTGATGTCCGCCCTGCATGCTAATACTAGAACTAATCGGATACGAAATTGTTCGTCTGACAAATTTCCCCAACTGTCTAAATTTCCATCTATCCCCAAAGCACATTCCGTGTATTATTTGACATGGAACATACTTATTATAAATATTATCCAACAATTTAAATAATTTAACAATGGAATTTTTACAAAATATCTAATGTTTTTTTTGTAAAATTCTAAATTTCCCGCAAAAAAAAACGGAGCCGAAGCTCCGCATCTTTTCACCTGCCATCGCAGGGGGTATTCATATGAGCAAGCAATAAGCCGGGTTCTGTATCCTCCCGCATTGCGAGAGGTGACGACCATCTATCTGGGATCGCCATTGCTGACGACCTCCGGGATGCTCTCGCATCCACCTGCGACCTACCTACCGGACGGCGACGAGCAGCCGCACACTTGGGGCATTACTGCCCCTGCCCTATCTTGGTCTTGCTCCGAATGGGGTTTACACGGCAGACATGTCTCCATGCCTCCGGTGAGCTCTTACCTCGCCATTTCAACCTTACCACCAAGCTTGTCTTTTTTGCCCATATGTGGCTTATCGGTCAATCGCTTCTCCTCGTGTATTTATATACACTTCGTCGTCACGCTTTCCCTCTGCACCCCATATGACCAAAAAATCCTGCGCTTGCCATCTCCGGTCAAAACACCAAATAGACAAGCTTGGTTCGGCGGTATGTTTCTGTTGCACTTTCCCTAGGGTTGCCCCCGCCGGACGTTATCCGGCATCCTTGCTCTACGGAGCCCGGACTTTCCTCACGAGTCAAAAACTCGCGCAGCCGTCTCGCTTACTCAACTACAAATTATATCAGAAATATAAATTACTATCCATTCCTACTTTACGAGTCTCCACAAAACGTCATTGCCGTCATTGTGAGCGAAGCGAAACAATCCAGAAAAATGCGGAAACTCAAGCTACTTTATCGCATCGGCCTGTTGCTTTTGCTTAATCAAATTCTGGACGTCCGCCATACTTTTTTCAAACAACTTCGGGAAATCCAAATCACCATCATATAGAATCCCATTTGCGATACCATCACTTTGCGAACTGTCATTGTAATAATCTGCGGCCTCACCTGCATGTCTCGTATACATGTAAAGTGCATCAATGAATGCCAATTTCTCCGGCGGAACATAACCGATAAGCCTCTTGCCTAGATATGAGATACTTCCTACCTGCGCAAACTTAAATAAATGGATAACCTTTTCAGCAATAAGTGGGATTTCTGAAGCATATTTCACAGGTTTGTTCATATCAATACCTACTTTTGCGAATAAATCATTTGCACGTATATACAGGTTGTCATATTCTTTTGCAAGTTGTTTCTTTGCCTCGTCAACAGCTTCAGGAGCAGAAGTGGTCTTGTCGATAATTATTTCATTGTCTATTGTTTTTTTTATGAGCTCATCAGGGGTGTCATCATTTGCATCTAAGAATAATGTAGCATCCCTTGTTATGCCTTGCATATGGGTACTATACTCAGGATGATCCTCGTTAAATTTTATCCTTCTTTGTGCCGGTGAATTTTTGCCAATTTTTTCTCTCTCCAATGCCGTGCAAAGACCACCATAATTTTTTTGCGCGTACAACGTATCAAATGAATTGCCATAGGGTGCCCAATTGGGATTTGTTAATTTGTGTTCTGCTTCATATACCTTTAATTCATCAAGGATTTCTTTCATGCGCTTGTCGCATTGAGCCGCCGATGCTTTAGCCTCTTTGCTTCCATCGCCCTGCAAAAAGTTTTTGCGAGCTTTGACCTTTTGTGCATCCGCTTTCTTTTTATTTTCCTCGCGCTCTTTTTCTAACTTCTTTCTCTGCTTATCGGTCATTTTCTGTTCGGGTGCTGCCTGAATCGGCGGTACCGTCGCTGTATTGGCGGGAATATGCTGAGGCTCTTCTCTAAGCGTAGCAAGAATCGGGTTCTCCTGCTTCACAGCCCCCGTAGTCTGCTCAATAGTATTTGTTTGCTGATTTTCGAAAGTCTGCTTCTGCTCTTCCTCGCGCGTCTCCGTCTGTATCTTGGTTTCATCTTCATTTTTCTTTATTAATTCATCGAGTCCGTTTGGCATAATTTTACCTCCCATATATACATTACAATTACTAATAATTTATAAATTACTTACCTGTATCTACGAAATCCCGTTATTCCGCCAATCCTAAACGCAACACCTTCAAAAAGTTTCTCTGCCAGCGCCGGCACTTTCGAATCAACGGCCGCAAAAGTTACCAGCGTATCTTTCTTGTAATATTTCTTTGCAGCACTCAACATTGCTTTGACCATCGACAATGCAAACATCTGAGACTGGCGCGTCAGGTATATTCCATCAACAGTAATACTATTTTCGCCCGCAGATGCCCAAATCATGCCAGTAATGGAATTTTCCGACACCGCCGCAATGCTTATGCGAGAATCCACAACAAACAAATCTATTGGATCAAAAAAGAAGGCGTCATTACCTATCACGCTGTTATTGAAGCTATGTATCCACCCCTTAGGTAGCGCATCAAGAAACGCAATATTCTCATGTGCACCAACCGCTCCGCCATCATCAGGCAGCCTACCCTTGAAATTTTTGCTATGCAATAACTGCCCGAGCGTGGCTGTATATGTTGGAATGACGCCAGTTTCAGCATTGTAAAACTCAAATCTTAAAAATCCTTCTTCCAATATCATCATAGTCATTTCCGGATTTTCATATGAATCGATAAATATTTGAATCTCATCAACACCTGTTTCACCCATGAATGAAATCGCCCGTTCGAGAAGCGCTTTGCCATATCCACGACCACGAAAGGCCTCGGCAATATACACGTATCTGACCAAAACTCTCTTTGCGGAAACGTCCAACACGATAATGCCACAGGCCGTGTCGGTATCATCATCTATGAAGCCAAACAAGACATTGTTGCCACTATTCTTTGCGGTTGTATCAGAAATCGATTTTTGCGGTAAAAAATTAACGAATGCCGCTACATTCTTTTCCCCAATATAAGTAATCATAAAGCCTCTCCTTACAATGCGGGCAACTAAAAACTAATCACCTACCCATGATACCACATTGTTTTCAAACCTTCCACACGCAGCCCTTGTTCTTGAAATTTTGAACCTGTTTTATCCTCTTTGTTCTACAGGGGCGACAACAAGTGTTTTTCCCAATGGAGCAAGCACCCTTAATAATGTGTCGATAGATGGCGAAGTCTTACCCGCTTCCATATCCGATATAGTAGCTTGTCTTATACCTGTTAACTCCTCAAGTCTGCGCTGTGATATTTTGTTTTCATTTCGTGCGTCTATCAGTTCACACATGATAGCAACGCGGGCGTTACTCGCATCAATTTCTTCCTGCGTAATCAGTCCTCTTTGCAACATATCCTTTTCATGATCCTGAAATGTCATAGGGTGTATATGTTTGTTACTCATCTTATTTGTCCTCCCTTAATTCCTGTAATCTACGCTTTGCTGTGTCTATTTCCCGCTGTGGGGTTTTCTGCGTCTGTTTCATAAACTGGTGCAGCAGTATAAAACCATGCTCTTCCTCATTCCATGCTGCAAAGAATATGCGGTCTCTAATCGGGCGTAGTTCCCATATGTCGTCATCAATGTGCTTCATGTACGGTTCGCCCGCTGTCGTTCCTCTTTCGGATAACACCTTGATATAATCCAAAATCTTTCCGTGTTTTATCCGGTTATCCTTGCCTTTTTTTGCTAAAAGGCTATCAATGTAATCCAGCACAGGAGCATTGCCCTTATCATCCGCATAGTAATAAATTAAATACAATTGTATAGCCTCACTTTTCTATCATGATACGGTATAGCGTATCAAACGTCAAGAGTTTTTCACAAATTTCCCTACTGAAGACAAAATAAATAGAGGGTTCTTCTTAGGTATCTCTCCGTTCGAATTGCCCTCGTCGTAATGTAGTTATTTTACCACAAAAATATGCAATGCAACAGCAATTTCTTATATTTAGTATTCTGAGCTAAATAACTAAAAATTATTCCCGACAGCACACTTACAATAAGCAAAAAACCGCTGAATTTCAACGGTTTTTGTGTATTCTGTGGTATCCGGTAGGGGAGTCGAACCCCTGACTTGTCGCTTCGCGCCCCGTAGGGGGCTCTGCCCCCTCTCGGCGGACTACGCTTTGCTCCGTCCTGTCACCCCCGAAATTGTACTCGCTGCTGCGCAGCTTAGATGAGGGGAAATGCTTTCCCCTCAAACTCCCCTTTAAGTCAGGGGTTCGACTCCAATGTTTTTTCATAAAAAGGAGAAACACCTGTTTAAGTGTTTCTCCTTTTTGTGGTATCCGGTAGGGGAGTCGAGCCCCTGACTTCGCCGTGAGAGGGCGACTTTAATTGTTGAAATTTCAACGCTATTCTTGTTGGTTTCCACATTGGTTTCCACATTTAGCCCTTGTTTTAAGTCGTTTTTGTTCTTATTTTTCCTCTGCATCGTTATTAATATATTGTAATTATTCTCTGTGTGCTACTGGTACAACTGCAAGCGTTTTACCTAACGGTGCAAGCACTTTCAGCAATGTATCTATTGACGGGGATATTGCCCCTTTTTCAATCCGTGATATTGCGGGCTGCCTAATCCCTGTTAGTTCCTCAAGTTTACGCTGTGATATTTTCTGTTCGTTCCGCGCCTTTATAAGTTCTACCATGATATTCGCCCTTGCATTGCTTTCGGCTACTTCTTCTGGGGTAATATATCCGTCCTCCAACAGTTCGTTTTCAAGGTCTGCAAGTGTTAAGGCTTTATTTTTCTTTATCTGGTTCATATCGTTCCGGCTCCTTCCTCGCCTCTTCCAATCGTCTTTTGGCGGTGTCGATTTCTCTTTGTGGTGTTTTCTGTGACTTCTTTACAAATTGGTGCAGTATAATAAAACGGTCTCCAGTCCATGCGGCGAAAAATATTCTATCTGCAATCGGGCGCAGTTCCCATATATCGCCGTCAATATGTTTTAAAATATTGTCGCTTGCAGTCGTTCCCGCCGTGCTTAACGCTTTGAGATATTCCATTATTTTATTGTACTTTATCCGGCTGTCCTTGCTCTTCTTTTGTGCAAGTCCTTTGATGTACTCATAAACGGGCGCAACGTCTCTGTTGTCCATATAGAAAATAATCTTTTCTATCGGCGGTGCTACCTGTACTGTTGTTTGTGTTTCGTCTGCCATGCGTCAACCTCTCTATGTGCCTATGATAACAGATATGGTATCATACGTCAATCAAAAGTACAAAAAACCATAATGTAGTATATTGGTTGTTCCCTGCCCTTGCTATGGCATCCTGTAGTTATCCGGATGGGGATGGGGGATATTCGCATGGCGTATTTTCACCGTATTACCCCCTCGAGCACCGAAGTAAATATTTTGGGCTATACTCAAATTGCCGTGATATAATTTTAAAGTATTACCATTGCACTGAGTAAAGGAAAATAGGTTTGAGACATTGTTATTCCCAAATGGAAACGAGCATCATCATTGTATCGCAAATTGGAACCAAGGTATTATAGCAATCTTGATGTTAACGACATCAGAAAAAAGATCGAATTTGTCAAAAAATAAATAGAGGGTTCTTCTTAGGTAGTTAGCCGGTATGGGAGTCGAACCCCTGACTTGTCGCTTCGCTCCCCGTAGGGGGCTCTGCCCCCTCTCGGCGGACTGCGCTTTGCTCCGTCCTGTCACCCCCGAAATTGTACTCGCTGCTGCGCAGCTTAGATGAGGGGAAATGCTTTCCCCTCAAACTCCCCTTTAAGTCAGGGGTTCGACTCCAATATTTATTTCATAAAAAAAGAAACACCCGTTTAAGTGTTTCTCCTTTTTGTGGTATCCGGTAGGGGAGTCGAACCCCTGACTTCGCCGTGAGAGGGCGATATCTTGACCACTTGACCAACCGGACAAGTCGCAAAGAATATTATAATAGCTGGGCGCCCTCCTGTCCAGTAATTATTTCACATCTTTCGGCAAAATAATCTTATCCCAGTCAAAGCGGAAGAATCTTGGCATGCCCCCTTGGGTGAGTTCTGTGGTATCTCCCGTTACTAAGGGTCTGAGGTAGGTCATCATCTCCTCGGTTACATCTGTGCCGTTCTTGTAAATCCACTCGGAAGGAACGACCTTTTCCTTGTTCGCAACAAATTCAAGTTTCGTCTCATCGTAGCGGACCAGATAAGGAACGTCGCTGAGCCTGTTGATGGTAATCATTATATCGCTCTCGCCGTTTATAGCCGCCTCGACCGCCCTGTAACCACACTGGTAACTTTCCTGAAGATCCGTCAAGCTAGCACAATGCGCCGCCGACCGCTGGAGCGTGCTCAGCTGTATCGCCCTCGTTTTCAGCTTTGGAATATCGAGTTTTTCCTTGATCATCGACTCGAGCGTTGTCGCAACACCGCCGAGCGTCTTGTGCCCGAACATGTCAGCCTCGGCTCCCGTGTCCGCGAGATATGACCCGTCAGCAAGCCTGACGCCCTCGGAAACCGCCACCAAAACATGCGTCTGTTTCTCAAATAGCAGCCTGATTTCTTCCACAAATTCGTCTGGATCGAACGTTGCCTCGGGAAGATAAATCAGGTGTGGAGCCTTGATACCGCTGTCTCTCGCGAGTGCGCTTGCCGCCGTCAGCCAACCGGCATTTCTGCCCATTATCTCAACGATCGTCAGCCCCGGAACGGGATAGACGCAGGTGTCCAGATAAACCTCCGCGATGCTCGTCGCCACGTATCTGGCTGCACTGCCAAAGCCCGGCGTATGGTCCGTGTTGAAAAGGTCGTTGTCAATCGTCTTCGGAATACCGATGGCCCTTATGCCAAGTCCGCAGGTTTCTATGTAATCGGCGAGCCTGTTCACCGTGTCCATCGAGTCATTTCCGCCGTTGTAGAAGAAGTAACCGATATTGTAATCGTTCAGTATCGACACAATTTCCTTGAACACCTCCTCGTCGCCCTTAGGAATCTTGTAACGCGATGAGCCAAGTGCCTGCGCCGGTGTATGAATCAGTAATTCAAAGTCCTCGCTCGACTTCATCTGCTCTGAAATGTTGATGATTTGCCTGTTCAAAAATCCCTGCATGCCGTTGACCGCGCCTAGCACCTTGTCGATTTTGTCCGACGCCATGCCTCTGGCAATCGCACCCGCAATCGATGCGTTGATGGCCGATGAGGGGCCGCCGCTCTGTGCAATAATCATGTTTTTCTTAGAATTTCCCATTTTTCTCTCCAATCTTCACTACTTAATTGTCATTGCGGGCTATGTGCCCCAACGGGGGATGACCCGCAAACTACTTACCTGTCATTGCGGGCTTGACCCGCAATCCAGTACTTCACTACTTACTTGTCAAATCTACAACGACCTTAGCCACATTCGCGGGCGTGAAACCAAACTTTTCAAAAAGCTGTGCCGCCGGAGCGGATTCTCCAAACCTGTCTATCGTGACATAGGCTCCGTCGAGACCGACATACTTGCCCCAGCTTTGTGAAGCACCCGCTTCTATCGCAACTCTCGCCCTGACACTTTTCGGAAGAACGAGTTCCTTGTATGCCTCGCTCTGCTCCTCAAACAATTCCATCGATGGGACGCTGACCACACGGGCATCAATTTGCTCTTCACTCTCAAGAAGCGCGGCGGCGTCCAATGCAAGTCCAACTTCCGAACCGCTCGCAAGCAGAATCACATCGGGGCTGTCGCCCGCCTCCGCGCGGACGAGATAGGCTCCCTTCTGTGCATCCTTAGGACTTCCGACGTTCGGCTTAAGATTTTGCCTCGACAGAGCTATGATAGTCGGCACGCCTTCCGTGAGTGCACTTCTATATGCCGCCTTAGTCTCATTTTCGTCGGCCGGCCTTATGACATTGATGTCGGGCTGAGCTCTGAACAGAGCAAGCTGTTCAATCGGCTCATGCGTCGGGCCGTCCTCGCCGACGCCGATGCTGTCGTGAGTAAATACATATATAATAGGAAGTTTCATGAGTGAAGCGAGCCTGATCATCGGTTTCAGATATTCGGAAAACACGAAGAAAGTGCTGACAAACGGAAGAATTCCACCGTGGAGATAGAGTCCGATAGCTATTGCGCCCATGCCGAGTTCGCGGACGCCAAAGTGTAGATTTCGCCCCGAATAATCATCGGCCGAAAAATCGCCCACATCGTTGAGTTTTGTCTTATTTGAAGGTGCGAGATCCGCCGAACCGCCGAGGAAGAACGGAACCCTCTCCGCAATGGTGTTGAGCACTTTCCCTGAAATGCTCCTCGTCGCCTCCGCCTTCTCGCTGATTGAAACCCTCTCAAGCTCCTCAATCAAAGACTCGGGAATCTCTCTGCCCACATAAGTCTGATAATCTGCATATGCCTCAGGGCTGTCAGTTTTCAGTCTGTCGAGCACTTCGTTCCACTTACTTTCTTCTGCCTCACCCTTTTCAGAGAGCTTGCTATAATGTGCATAGATGTCCTCAGGAATATAAAATGCCTCGTCCGATTCCCACTCTAGTGTCTTTCTCATCTCAGCCACGTTCTCTTTGCCGAGCGGCTCTCCATGCGCCGAGGCCTTGCCCTGTTTTGCTGGCACGCCGTAGCCTATCTGCGTGTTCACCTTGATGAAGGAGGGTCTCTTGTCGTCCGCCTTCGCCTGAATGATTGCCCTGCCAATTTCTTCGGTGTCGTTTCCGTCTTGAACTTCGATTGTCTGGAAGCCGTAAGCCTCAAACCTTTTGAGGACATCCTCGGTGAATGCGATGTCAGTACTTCCCTCGATTGAGATTTTATTACTATCGTAAATGACGATGAGCTTCGCGAGTTTCAGCGTCCCTGCGAGGGACATCACCTCCGATGAAATGCCTTCCATGAGGCAACCGTCGCCGTGAAGTACGTATGTGTAATGATCTATTATCTTCGAATCCTCCGTGTTCAGAACGCTTGCGAGGTGCGCTTCTGCCATAGCTATGCCGACAGCCATTCCGAGCCCTGCACCGAGTGGCCCTGTCGAAGCGTCCACTCCAGGAGTTACGCCGTATTCAGGGTGTCCTGGAGTAAGCGAGTCGAGCTGCCGAAAATTCTTAAGCTGATCAATTGTCACGTCCGGATAAGAATAAAGATGCAGTAATGAGTAAAGTAAGGCGGAACCATGTCCTGCCGATAATACAAATCTATCTCTGTTAAACCAGCTTGGGTTCTTTGGATTGTGCTTCAGATGATTTGCATAAAGCTCGTAAGCTATTGCCGCTGAACCGAGCGGAAGCCCGGGATGTCCCGACTGCGATTTCTCAATCATATCCGCCGAGAGTATCCGAAGTGCGTTCACATACTTATTGTTTGCCATACTATTTCTCCTTATCTACCTGTCCCCGTCATTGCGGGCTCAACTGTCCCTGTCATTTCGGGCTCTACCTATCCCTGTCATTGCGGGCTCCGACCCGCAATCCATCAGTCAAACCAAGCTCAATCCTCCCGTTCTTATCCCAATCGTGAATAATCTTGATCGCCTCCGTGGCAGCCTTCGTCGCCTTTTCCTCACCACCTGCATCGCCCCACTTATCCGTCACGCGATTTGAAACAACAGCGAAGATAGCGCCCATTCTAAGTCCATGCAGACGCCCGACAACAAACTGCCCAGCAGCCTCCATCTCAATATTAACAACACCAGCGGACTGCAAATCAGGAATAAGCCTATCAGCAAAACTAGGCCAATACCCCTCTCGGCTTCCATATACTGTTTCACTGGATTCCGGCTCGGAGGCCGGAATGACACAAGCACGCTCTGTCATTGCGGGCTCCGACCCGCAATCCAGCCCTTCCTCATTACGACCAATCGGCCGCCCCTGTCCAATATAAAAAGACCCGACCGTGTAGCCAACACCGACCCCATACCGATAGCCAAGATTCTCGCAGGCCTGCATGAGCGCCATAGTGACCACCTCGTCAGCCGCCGCAGGATACGCAGGATCAATATATGTATCGCTCGTACCGTCCTTCCGATAAGCCGCAGTATTTATCACCAAATCACCAAGGTCGTACTCCGGCTGTATTACTCCCGTAGTGCCAACCCGAATCAAAGTGTGAACACCAAGAGTAGAAAGTTCATGAATGGCTATCTCCGAACTCGCCGCGCCGATACCAGTAGAAGTCGTGCCAATATCTACACCCTTATACTTCCCCGTGACGGTCTTGAACTCACGATAAGAAGCGACCTCCTTGGCCTCGTCCCAGTCTTTGGCTATGACAAGCGTCCGCTCGGGAGCACCCGGAAGTATCATATATTTGGGGACATCACCCGCAGCAAGCTGAAGATGATAAACCTTTTCAGTCCCATCGACAGTGGGCGCGGAAGCCTTGTTCAAATTACTCATCATTCAACTTCTTTCCATATACTAAAGCTCATTATTCAGAATTATCTTACAGTAGTTTAGTATAGCAAAGAAACGGCTTTCGCTCAACGCTCAGCGGTAGGAAATTTCACGTTTGGAATAAAATATGGTGCCGGCAGCGAGCAAAGCCGCCGCCATTACCGTTACCAGCGCAACAGGAAGTGGCGCAAAATTTTCTATCGGGCAATCGGGAAGCGCACCGAACGCCGTTCCGTCCATGAAAGCCTTCGGAATATCCATCACTCGGCCGAGATACAGAAGGAAAAATGACGTTCCAAGATACAGCCACACGAGCGAGGTCAGCCGCGGCAAGAGGCCGAGTAAGAGAACGCCGAGCCCCGCTATGAGCCAGATGGCCGGAAGTTTGATGAATCCGGCGGCGAGCACCTCCGACAGCGCAAACGGCTCGGACATCACCACCTTGGTGGACATCCAAAGCCCAAGGCCTTCAGCCGCTTGAAGCAAGACGGACAGCACGAGAGCAATGCCCACATATGACAGCAGAAAACTGCGTTTCGCCACAGCCTTCGAATAAATCTGCTCAATTCTGTTTCGTTTTTCCTCGCCCCTGATTCTATACACCACATTTATCACGGGAATCGCCGCAATTACCGACATTATCAGCGTGATATAGGTCATAAACGAGAGCATCGCATTTGCGCCCGCGTCCACATCTGCCATTATCATCGCCTTGAAAAAATCGCTGCTTTCAACGAAGTTTTCGAAATCTCCGAATATTGAACCGTACATTATACCAACTACGAGCATTATCAAGATCCACGCTATGTTGCTGGTTCGCGTCTGCCTCAGCGCAAAGCCCAGAGGTGATGAAAGTGATGCCTTCGCGTGCGCTCTGCCGTTTCTTTGCGGGATAAAACCGGCTCCCAAATCCCTTCTTGCATTCAGGAGAACGGCGATAAATCCGATAACTACAGCCTCGCCGAGTAAAATAAAGAATGGCCATATGTAATTTCCGGAAAACGGCGACGTCTTAAATACGAAGCTAAAAAGGGAAATGTTCGCCATCGCCCCACCCTCGATATTTCCCATTGCGCCCAACGCATAGAGCACTCCGAGCACCGCAAAGCTAAAGCCTGTCGCGCCTCTCGATGTCATAAATATTTGGGAAAACAGCATTGCGATTGCGGTGAAAATGAGTCCCCCGCAGAATATGATTCCGCCGAGAACAAGCGAACCCGCAAGATCGATGCTTTCAACCCCTGTCAAAACGAGCCCGACAGTCGACAGCAAGGCAATTGCAAGATTTGCCAGCAAAGTCTCGATTGCGGTTCCCAAAACGATTGAGCTTCGGCCGATTGGGAGCGACCTCATCACCTCAATCAGCCCTTCCTCTTCATCTTTTCGCAGGTGCCTGGACACTAAAAAGAAATTCATTACTCCCAAGACGATGAGTATCCAAGCGGTCATCATCTGCGCGTATAAAATGCCGTAGGTATATGGCTCGGCGTAGACAGGGCCTGTCATTGCAATCATCGCGGGGTTTTTCATCGTCTCGGAAAAGCTCGCAAGCTCCGCCGGCGTCTTTGCTATCTCGGGAAAGAGCGGCCCACAGGCAACCACGAGCGAGACAATTCCTATCGTCCAAAGTGCAAGCCAAACCCTATCGCGCCTGAGCGCAAACTTGCAAAGCGCAAGCGTTCCTGTATATTTGCCCGAAATTTTCACTGTTTCACCCCATAATGACTGATGAATAATTCTTCAAGTGTGGGCGGGGATACGGTAATGTGGGAAATGTCTGCGTCCGCAAGCCTTTTCATAACGCTCCCCGTAGCCTCCGCATCGACCTTAAAACTGACTTCATCGCCACTGTTCGCAACATCGAAAACCCCTTCGAGTTTTTCAATACCCTCTATAGCGTTTTTCGTCTCGACGGTAACATTATTTCTCGAAAGATGTCTCAGCTCTTTGAGTGTCCCCGTATCAATTATCTTGCCATTCCTGATGATGGTGAGCCTATCGCAAAGCTTTTCGACCTCGGAGAGAATATGACTGGATAGCAGAACAGCCTTGCCCTCACGCTTGACCTTGTGAACACATTCCTGAAAAACGAGTTCCATAAGCGGATCCAAACCGCTCGTCGGCTCGTCCAAGATATACAAATCCGCGTCCGAAGCAAAGGCAGACACAAGAGCGACCTTCTGCCGATTTCCCTTTGAGTAAGTCCCCGCCTTCTTCGTGGGGTCAAAATCAAACTTCTCTATCAGTTCCTCCTTGTATTTCTTATCACCACCGCGCCTAAGCCTGATGAATAGATCGATGATTTCTCCACCCGTCAGGTTGTCCCAAAGGTTCACATCACCGGGAACATAGGCTATTCGTTTGTGGATTTCGACGGCGTCATTCCAGACGTCCTTGCCAAATATCGCGGCATTACCGGCGTTCGCCCGAATTGCCCCCAGAAGAATCCGTATAGTGGTACTTTTCCCCGCTCCGTTGGGTCCGATGAACCCAAAGACTTCGCCCGCATTGACCGCGAGATCAACACCATCAAGAGCCTTTGTCTTCCCAAAGTTTTTGACCAGCCCCGTAGCTTTGATTATTGTATCCGACATAATGCGCCCTCCAATTCACCTATTTGTATAGCCCAAGCCTTAGAGCATCCAAATATATATCCAGTTCATCAGCGATGATATTCCAATCATTATAGTCAGTCGTGAGCATACCCGACGCCAACACCTTGTCCGTATACTTTTCGCAAACCCAAGTGATAATTTCCGCCACAACGTTGATATCAATGTCGCCGCGCAAGAGTGTCTTGTCTATCATCGCAATCACTATGTCCAGATAATCATAGGAAACTCCGGTCAAACTCTCTCTACATTCTATGACAGCAGTCGGCAGATTGTTTTGCGCCCATGCGGATATAAGAAAATTCGATTCCCTTGGGTAATTCAAGCAAATCTCAAGTTTCACTCTGGTGATTTGCTTGATAATATCGAACACATCACCCTTGGTAAAATCTAATTCAGGAAATACGCTTCGTGTGAGGCTACTTGATGACTCAATCATCAGAAAGTTGTACAGCCCTTCTTTATTGCCAAAATATCTGAACAGCAACCCCTTACTTATTCCCGCCTCCTGTACGATATTATTTGTCGAGGCTTCGCCATAGCCCTTAACTATAAACTCATCAAAGGCAGCCGCTATTATTCTCTCTCTCTTTTCGGAGTCAAGTTTCAGAAAATGACCATACTTATCAGCATAGCCCGTTTCCTCCTTAAATGAGGCAGTCATATTGTTCATCAGTCTGCTATTGTCCATTGTCATACCTACGCCCTTACCCTAAAGGATTTCGCCTCGTTCGAAACTATTGACCATTTGGTCAATATGACAATAACACGTTTTGACCACATGGTCAACAAGTTTTTTTGAGAAAAGGGCAAAAAAAGGTGAAGCTCTTATCGTTTAAGCGATAAGAGCTTCAGAAGCCGGCAACGACCTACTTTCCCGGGCAGTCGCCCACCAAGTATCATCGGCGCAGGAGAGCTTAACTACTGTGTTCGAGA
>JAISKC010000085.1 GCA_031261345.1 Eubacteriales Family XIII. Incertae Sedis bacterium
ACGATGGTGCCGACATTTGTATTTGCTGGCAGCGAGCTGGGAAATAATGCCAATGGGGGGGGGTATCTCCTAGTGTAATTTTCCAAGTGGATGGCGAAACGGTAAAAACTGTAAATATCGCCATTCCGGAAGGACAAACAGAAACAACCCTACCACCAGACGCCGTCCCAACAGAGGAAGAAATTAATGTCATTGCGGGCCACGACCCGCAATCCACAAACAGCCAAATTCTAGGCTGGACAGACACCTCCGTCATTGCGAGCGGAGCGAAGCAATCCACAATATACACAACAGACGAAGAATTAGCACAGACCGAAGGGTACGCCCCAATCGGCAGTTTTGTAGTGCGCGAGGATACAACCTTCGAGGCGGTATTCCCCTCCGTTGGAGGGGTGGCCGAAGGCCGGGGTGGTCAGCCCGGCGAAACATCGAGCAGCGAAGATACCTCTGGACAACCACCCCGTCAGGCTACGCCTGCCACCCAAAGGCGGAGCGGGAATTCGGGCGACGATCCGGAATCCGATGACATTGGTGCCCTCAGTACAGATGCTGATGGCAATGAATTGACGCTCAAAGTCGGTACTGCAGATGGTTTCGTCGATGTTGATTCTTTGCCCACAGCCAATGCACTAACATGGGCGATGACATATGGAAATCGTCAGATACAAGTAACCGTTAATTTTGCAGACAAATCGGAAAAGACTCGAAGCGTCGAAATTGAAATTCCACGGGGTTTGAAAATCCTCGAATATACCGCCAAATCCGGCATTGATGTTGCAGGAGTGAACGAGATGAATTTGTCGGATGAGGATGATGCTAAGATTGTAGGCTCAGCTCTTACTGCTCTTGATGGAACGTCTTCATGGGTGAACCAGCGTATTGGTGGGTACACCGCTATTAGTAGTGCAACGGTAACGCCTTATCATAATGCTGATGGTAAGGTTGCGTATACGTTTAACTCCGGTTGCGATAAGATTGTTCTGACTCTGACATTGGGAATAGATTCTCTATTATTGCCGCATGCACCGGGCAGCACTGCTGATTTGAACAATATCAACGTGCATATGGTAAGCGGATCTGTATTTTTGGATGAGCATTTAAAAACTACAATATCGCAAGCAAATCCATTGGATACAGTTTTTTCTGCCGCCAGACCATCAACAAATCTTGAAGGTATTGTTGACGCTGACAACTCGAATGTAGGTGTATTTCCAGCTTTTAGCTTTACTTTTTCTTTTGACAGTGGAATTAGTACTAACAATCATTTTACCGAGCAACGCACCACTACTATCAGCTATCCGGAAGGGATCACCTTTGTAGGGTTTAACGCAACAGCTGTTGCACAAAACCATCCAACAGACAGTAATGGTGGCTCCTATGGCAATGGACGTCTGGTGGTTGTACACAATACGGATACCCGTACTATTACATTTACATACAATGATTTTTATGATGGTGGTAATGGCTCAGGGGACTTGACTTGCTACTGGGCAGGAGTTGTCGATAACGACATCATTCATTGGGGTGATTCTATCAACATTTCGGCAACCACCACAATGAGTGCGGGTGCATTGATAGGTGATGTACGGACTGACACAAGGAGTGCAAGCATAAATTTCACGATTGGGAAACCTATGGTAAACATCGAAGTCGTAGCGATGAATAGGCACAAAGCTGATTTGAATGCCGACGGTCTATATCCGTATGACTATGCTTTGAGTGGTTTTATTGTTACTAATTCAGGCCCTAGTATTGCAAAAGAGCTCACCTATAGCTACGAATTTAGTCCCAAACTGGCAGTTCGTGCTCTTGCTCTACACGGTAAATCTAGTAATACATATAAAGATTTGATTGCACATACAAATACCGGTCGTGAGATTAAAGTGACAGGTGCAATTAGTATACCAAGATCTATGGAAGATAACTGCTTCGATTTGCGTGCAGAGCAATTGGGTCTTGGCGCAAATGAATTTCTTTTAGACTTGAAGATTACCCAAAACACGTTAAATGTAGCAGTATATGGACCCGGCTATACATTTCAAGGTGGAAACTACTATGGTCGCTTCCAAGGCGGTGAAACTGGTTCAGCGACACTCACCATCACCGATGAAGATGGGGCGACGCTTGCAACGGCAACTGATACACCGGTTATTGAATGGACAATGACCAATATGAGAACGTTTACGACTACACCAAGCCATAGCTCCACCAGTACTGTCGGTGGGTCATTTTACCCCGGCGAAGCAATGTATATAAACGGTGTTGTAGAGGCAGGTTACCATTTTGGAGGAAATGGTGTGTTTTCGCAAATGCACGAAATTGTCGATCCAACAATTTATATAAATCTTCCAGCTGGTATCGACTTAGATGTGAGTAGCGTAAGAGTAAATTCGCCAGCTGGAAATAATGGAAGCTCAAAATTTGCCCCAAACCTTGTTTCGTCTCAAAAGAAATTGGTCAATGGTGTTGAATGGACGAGTTACAAATTCACCGCAAATCATTTGGATATAATAGCCAACTCGTTCAATATGGGTGGCAATGGTGTGAAATCAACGGGTGTCGGTATAAGTTTCACAGCGTATGTGTCAAGTGCCTGCAACGCATATCCTGCGATAAGTACAGGAGATATTTTACAGTTGGATTTGGGTAAAACTAATGTGAATGGTGGCAGATCTGATTTGAACAATTGGACAGGGAAGGGTACAGGTTACGGTCTCGCTACTTCAGGAAATACAAATATCGCCGTCGTCCAAAAGCCCGGACTGACCGTGAGTCTTGGTATCAAGGTGTCCGGCGATACGGGTCCTTACTACACATACAATGGCACGGATGCATCAATAGCCGCCGTTACTCAAAACTCACCTGCGGAGGTATATCTCAAGTATGAAAATACTTCGACCGATACATATGCTGCAGGAAGTGAAATATATCTGCCGATACCAAAATCTGCGGTGGCATATGACAAGTACTTTAACAATAAGGAAACGAGCGACCCAGACAATTCGCCGGACAATGTTGCACCCGATTGGGATGGAAAGCTCACCGGTCCCATCACACTGCCGGGGTTCACGACATATTATACGACTGACACAACCGGCGATATCAACAATGATCCAGAAAGCCTTACGTGGACCCCTGTTCCCGGTAGTATCCCGTGGAGTACTTCCGCTACCGACTATGGATTGGTAACTATGGTCAAGTTTGTAGCTAATGTTCCTATTGCTTCGGCCGGAAATGCTGGTTCTATCGGAGATACTACATTCAACATTGAAGTAGATTCACTCGGTGAAACCAATTACTGGAGAAGTTATCAAAAGGGTTGGAGAGACGGAACGGGCAACGGAACATGGGTATATGGTTCAGTGCTCGCTGCCGAGCCTGCAGTTGAAGGCATACGAGGAAAGATCTTTGATGACAAAAATGCAGATGGCATAAAGGCCGCTACCGGTGAGGACTTCGCTGCACTGAGCAGTGTCCGTGCTACGCTCACATCATCAACAGGTGCTATCTCAGCAATCAATGTAAAAGTAGATGCTGACGGCACCATACAGCCGCTAACCTCAGCAGGCGACCCCTACTACTTAAAGATGGGCACATATACACTGACCATCTACGATGAGAATACGCAGAGAGGCTTTACTACCACTACACCTACCACGCCTTCATCAACGACCGGAGGCGGTAGCCCCGTGGATACTTGGTATATGGATATAGCACAGGCGAATGTCGCTTCAAGCCATGCGAGTGCTTCCTACACCTTCGAAATCGATGAAACCGATATTGAGCAGAAACTTGTTGGCGTAGGACTCAAGGATGCTGCACTGGTAACTTACACGAAAGACACTGGTGCGGACTTCAATAACGTTACTGAATACAAGAACCACAATCAGCTACCTACGGCGAGCGTAGTACCTTCATTCTCAACGGGTACGAATACTATCACCGGTTACAATCCTGCTACTGCTGTCTGGATGGCTAACAAGCCGCTGTATCTCGGTAGCAACGTTGTCCCAACCGCTGCGAACACCGCACTTAGTCGCGCACAGGTGCTAAGCGCACATATCACCGAGGATGTAACCTTCACGGCCTCGCTATCCCTTTATTCATACGATGTGCATTACGCTCTTGCGAAGGGCATACTCGATGTTTCGATTGACAATCCAGAGGAAGGGCTTCACTGGGATGACAACATTTCACTTCCGGCTACAGCCAAGATTACTAGACCCGGATATACATTCAGCGGTTGGAAACTGACGAAGAAGGGCTCATCCGCATTCGATGGAGGCATATATGCGGCCGGCACAACTCCCGCCTATGCCACGCTCGCAGGCGCAGACACCGTGAACTCACTTACGTTCACCGCTACTTGGGTGATAGATGAGACTGCCACAGACGAGGAGGACAATCCAATCTGGGCGAAAGTCTTCTTCAATGGTAACGGTAGCGATGGAGGCACTGTCCCCTCGTATATCCTATACAATTTGAAGGAACTCGACTGGGCGGACGACACGGAATTTCCGTCGGATGTTCCAACTCGCACTGGCTACATATACGGTGGTTGGAATACGCTCAGCGATGGAAGTGGAGACGGTGTAACCGACCTTTCTACGCTGCTTGCAAGCGTTGGTCCTATCACAGCTGACAAGACGGTATATGCGAAGTGGACAGCTGACTATGACGCGGAGGATCCAGGCACAAACGAGAAGATTTGGGTAACTGTTGATTTTGACGTCAATGGCGGAGCGGAAACTTTGCCGCAACTTCATTGGAATAAGTCGCTCGGAGCTTTTAGTGATGGCGAAGAGTGGCCGGAAGACGCTACTCGCAGCGGTTACAGCTTCGTGGAGTGGAATGATGATATAGACGGCACGGGCACAGCTTACACGAACGCGTCTGCATTTGCTGAAAACACAACCGTTTATGCGAAGTGGGCAGCTGACTATGACGCGGAGGATCCAGACACAAACGAGAAGATTTGGGCTAAGGTCAGCTTCGATACGAAGGGTGGCACGGGCACATTCGATACGCTTCACTGGAACAAGGCACTCGGAGCTTATAGCGATGGCGAAAAATGGCCTACGGATAAGCCCGTTCGCATCGGCTACGATTTTGTGAACTGGAACAATGCTAACGGCACGGGCAGTGCTTACACTAAGGATTCCACATTCACAAAGGACACCACGGTCTATGCAAAGTGGAAGATTAACGAAGGTGCTAAGGATCCCGAAACAGGAGATCCCGTTTGGGCGAAGGTCAGCTTCAACGCAACGGAGGGCAAGGGTGCACCGGCCGCCATTCTGTTCAATCTCTCTGAGGAAAAATGGGCGGACGGCACGAAGTTTCCGAGTGGAAAGCCGACACGCACGGGTTACAAGTTCACCGAATGGAATAAAGATGCGAGTGGCAAGGGAACAGCCGTAAATAGCCTCACAGGCTTCGGCACCATTACTGGTAATACGGAATTGTATGCACAGTGGGCACCTGATTACTCGGTCAAATCATACTGGAAGACCATCAGCTACGACGGCAACGGACACTCGGCCGGCATTGCACCGGAAAGTGCTACACTCGCTATCCACAGCAGTGTCAGCGTGAAGGGCGCGGGCACGCTTGCGAGAGACGGATACACCTTCCTCGGCTGGTCGACGGATGCAAACGGCAACGTTACTCATTCGGTAAGTCAGGCTATCACGCTTGACGACCACTTGCAGCTCTTCGCTGTGTGGGAGCAGAACGCTCAGCCACCACAGCCGCCGGTCGATCCGCCGCAGCCTCCTGTGGTCAACCACCCACCACAGCCACCGGTAGTTGATCCGCCGCAACCAACTGTTGACAAACTACCCGAGCCGAAAGAGCCTGAAGCTCCGAAGCCGAGCGACCCATCATCAACGACGAGCGGGACTGAGACATCGAGAAGCTTCACAGGATTCACAGCGGAGGCTCAGCAGAAGCTGGAGGCTCAGACGGGCAACGTATTCAGCGACCTTGGGAATGGCAATGTTCCTCTTGGAAGCTTCTTCGCCAAGGGTGCGTGGAGCTTGCTCTCGGCGGTCATGTCAATAGCGGCGGTTGTTATTTCACTCATACTTGCGGTAGGAGCTTTGGCCAGACGCCGCAGGGAAGATGAGCATAGGAGCGTCAATACTTACGGCTATGAGGATAGCGAAAAGAGGCGCAGACATGGGAAGCTGCTCAAGGCTCTGACGTGTCTTGCAGGCGTTGCGACGCTCATGGTCTGGATTATCCTCGACGATTTCTCACAGCCGATGGCGTGGGTCAATAGCTGGACGCTGTTTGTGGGGCTGGTCTTCATCGTGCAGATTGCATTACTCGTGATCTACAAGCTAAGAAGTGCAGGCAGGGATTCGGAGTACGAAGAATCTGTCGCATAAGGGCAAGGGCTGGATCCCGGGTCGAGGCCCGGGATGACAGCCGGTTCCCCTTGTTTACAGAATATTTACAAGAGGCTTGGCGCGAATGTGATATTATGTACCCAATATGGAAGCGACAACTTTATTAATCGTACTTATAGCCACCATCGTGCTCTCGAATGTACTTGAGAGTATTTTCCCGCAGCTTCCGCTTCCGCTCATTCAGATATTGCTCGGAGCCGTTCTGAGCCTTTCGCCGTTGGAGACGGCTGTTACAATCAACCCCGAGATCTTCATGGGGCTGCTCATAGCACCGCTGCTTTTCAGGGAGTCCGAGGAGGCCGACATCTACGCACTGTGGAAGGTGCGGAAGGAAGTCATATTCATGGTCTTCGCGCTCGTTTTCCTGACCGTATTTTCAATCGGATTTTCCGTGAGGCTCTTCGTCCCGACGATGCCCCTCGCGGCCTGCTTCGCACTCGGAGCTATCCTTGGGCCGACCGATGCGGTTGCCGTCTCGTCCATGTCCTCTCGCATCAAAATCGACGACAGAATCATGAGCGTGCTCAAAGGCGAGTGGCTCATCAACGACGCGTCCGGCGTCATATCGTTCAAATTTGCCGTCTTGGCTCTGACGACCGGCTCCTTCTCCCTCGCGAGCGCAAGCCTGAAGTTTGTGATATTATGCGTCGGTGGTTTCATCTTCGGCTTCCTCATCTCGGTGGCGAAGGATATGATAGTCCAGAAGCTGAAAAAGATGAACATCAGGAACACCGCGACCTACATGCTCCTCGACATACTCACGCCCTTCCTCTGTTACTTCATAGCGGAGAAAATCGGCGTTTCGGGCATCATCGCCGCTGTTACTGCCGGCTGCAGGCAGTCCCTCCATCTTCACAAGGTCGAGGCCTTCGAGGCAGATTTGGCAGTTTTCAAAAAGTCCACATGGGAGATGATTACTTCCGTCCTGAACGCGACGGTCTTCATTTTGCTCGGCCTCGAGCTCCCGCGGATCATCGGCAGCGTCATGCACTGCCAGGATTTCACGGTGCCGTTCGCCTTTGGTATCGGGGCGTTTGCGACGGTAGTCCTCTTTGCCGTGCGATTCATGGCAACGCTCATCGCCGCAAATAAGGTTGCCGGAAAGGACTTAGAGGACCGCATGAAGAACTGTGCGATAATGACGCTTTCCGGTGTGAAGGGGACGGTGAGTTTGGCGACGGCCTTCGCTCTCCCGCTGTATGTGCCGAACGTTTTCCCCGCTGAGCAGCGCGACCTCATTTTGCTCATCACCGGTGCGGTGATTTTATATTCCTTAGTAATTGCATCTATTGCCCTGCCTCTTCTCGCCAAATCCAAGGTGGTTGTGGACGAGGAGAAGGACGAGGACATTCACATACAAATATTGAAGGATGTGATACCGGAACTCGAAAAGAGCGAGGCTACCTGCGTCAGTTCCATCGTCATCAATATCAAGAAAAGGATCAGAGAAATCGAGCGGGAACAGCTCACAAACAAGGAATTACGAAAGTTTAAGGAAGTTCGAGAGAACTTTTTCAGAATAGAGATAGAACTGCTCAAGAAACATCATGCGTCTGGGGATCTCACCGATGATGAATTTCGCATGTACAGCCGGTTCATCACGGTCATCATGAATATGCATTCTATGGGGATTTTCAAGAAGATAAAATACCAAATCAAGTTTTTCGGCGGCAACGGGGCGAACTCAACGCTGTCTAGGGATCTCCACGACCTCAGAGAAAATCCCGTGGAGGAAGGTCGATTGCAGGCTATTTTCTGGGAAAACACAGGTGGTATAATAGAAGAATACAATAAGAGATCGGGGGGCGATGACGAGAAATATGTCGTTCGCCTCGTCGAGGAGAGGATTGACGACGTCGGCTCGCTCATGGAAAGAGCCTTTGGCGGGGCGCTGAAAGCGGAAATCAATACGGAATACGACAGGGAGCTCATACACAGCTTCGAGGTCGAAAGAGAGGTGCTCGACAGGTATCTTGAAGAGGGGAAACTTGAGGCGGAGGAAGCCGACGAAATTCGCATAAAGATAAATACGCTTGAGAATTATGCACTCAGCGACGCTCATAACGATGCGGTGAAGAAGACTCTCGTGAATGTTGTAAATAAGAGAAGAAAAAAGGCGAGAGAGGTTTCGAAAGGACGTAGAAGGTAAAATCATGGGAAATGCAGAAATAAAAGCGGCCGAATATTATCTCGATGATGCGGAAATATCTGCGTTCTACGACGGCACAAACATAGATGCTGACGCGATATTCGGCTGCCACTATATCTCTTCGGAAAAGGCCTTTAGGTTTTGCGTCTGGGCTCCGAACGCTCAGAGCATCAGCGTGGTCGGCGACTTTTGCGATTGGGAGGAAAATGCTTTCCCCATGAAGCAGTATAGAGGCATTTGGGTGGCTTTTGTCCCCGAGGCGAAGCAGGGTGAGAATTACAAATACCTCATCACGGGGGCCGATGGCGAGAAAGTATACAAGGCCGATCCCTTCGCCTATTACTCGGAAACGCCACCTGAGACCGCTTCTGTTGTCTGGGATATCGGTGGCTATGAGTGGAACGATGGGGGCTATGTTTCTTCGAGGGATAGGACGGATATTCAGCGGTCGCCGATTTCAATCTATGAGATGCATTTTGCTTCTTGGCTCGGCGAGGATTACGATCCGGACGAGAGGGTCTATCCGAAGTTCAGGGACCTTGCGAGGGGGCTTGCGAAATATTTGAAGGAGATGGGCTTCACCCACGTGGAGCTGATGCCGATAAGTGAACACCCGTTCGATGGGTCTTGGGGCTATCAGGTAACGGGGTTCTTTGCGATAACGTCGAGGTTTGGGACGCCGCAGGATTTCATGTATTTTGTCGATACTCTTCACGGCGAGGGCATAGGTGTCATCGTGGACTGGGTGCCGGCGCATTTTCCCAAGGACAAGCATGGGCTTCCGCATTTCGATGGAACTTGGCTGTTCGAGCACGCCAATCCGCTCAGGAGAGAGCATCCGCAGTGGGGCACCTACGAATTCAATTACAACAGACCTGAGGTCGTGAGCTTCCTCATTTCTTCGGCCGTTCTTTTGTTCGAGAAGTATCATGTGGACGGCATCAGGGTGGACGCGGTCAGCTCTATGCTCTATCTGGACTACGGCAGGGAGGGTGCTTTCGTGCCGAACAAGGACGGCGGTAACATCGACTACGAGGCGGCGGATTTCCTCAGGAAACTCAACACGGCAATCCTCGGCGGACATGCTGGGAGAATGACGGTGGCGGAAGAATCGACCGCCTTCCCCTTGGTGACGGGGTCTCCAAAAGACGGCGGACTCGGCTTCACTTTCAAGTGGAATATGGGGTTCATGCACGACACGCTTGGCTACATGAGCACGGACCCGTATTTTCGGAGCGGCTCGCATGACAAGATGACTTTTTCCATGCAATACGCCTTTAGCGAAAACTTTATCCTGCCTTACTCTCACGACGAGGTGGTGCACGGGAAGGCGTCGATGATTGGCAAGATGTTTGGGAATTACGAAGAAAAGTTTGAGGCGTTGAAGACGCTCTACGCCTTCCTCTTTGCTCACCCTGGCAAGAAGCTTCTATTCATGGGAGATGAGTTTGGGCAGTTCATCGAATGGAATTATAAGCAGCAGCTTGACTGGCTGCTTTTGGACTACGATACGCACCGCGGCCTGCACAACTTTGTCAAGGAGCTCAATCATTTCTATACTGGGCATGGAGCTTTCTTTGAAGTTGATGATAGTTGGGATGGATTCCGTTGGCTCAATGTTGAGGATCGGACGAACAGCGTTTTTGCCTTTATGCGGATTGGGAAAGGGCTGGATCACGAGAAGGTTGTCTGCGTTTTCAACTTTACTCCTGTTTTGCATGAAGATTATTATGTGGCATTGCCTGAGAATGGGACGCTTAGGCTTCTGCTTGCGAGCGACGATGTTGGGTTTGGTGGTGTGAAGACAGGGGCCTATGAGACCGCGAGTGCGAAGGAAGTATATTTGAATGGGATGCCTTATGCGGCGCTACTTGCGGTGCCGCCTAACAGTGCGCTTTATTATGAATACGAGGTAGTGGATTGCGGATCATACCCCGTTGGGGCACATAGCCCGCAATGACAGGTGAAGTAGATTGCGGGTCGAGCCCGCAATGACAGGTTGTGAAGTGGAGGTGGTAGAAGATGTATAAGAAGAAGACGGTAGCTATGCTACTGGCAGGTGGACAGGGAAGCAGACTCGGAGTTTTGACCGCGTCGAAGGCCAAGCCGGCAGTTACCTATGGAGGGAAATATCGAATTATCGACTTCCCCCTTTCAAACTGCAGTCACTCCGGCATTGACACGGTCGGTGTGCTGACGCAGTATAGACCTCTTGAGCTGAACACCTACATCGGAACGGGTTCCGCATGGGACCTCGATACCACGTCGGGCGGCGCCTTTGTCCTGCCGCCGTTCAGCAGGGGCGAGTCGGGAGAGTGGTATAGCGGCACGGCAAACGCTATTTACCAAAACATGAACTTCATCGAGCAGTTTGATCCGGAAAATGTCCTCATACTTTCCGGCGACCACATCTACAAGATGAATTACAACTGGATGCTCGCCGCCCATCTTGAGAAGGACGCTGACGCGACGATAGCGGTCATACCCGTTCCCATCGAAGAGGCTTCAAGATTTGGTATCATGAACACCGACGACAGCAATCGCGTGCTCGAATTTGAGGAGAAGCCGGAAGAGCCGAAGAGCAACCTCGCGTCTATGGGCGTCTATATTTTCAAGTGGTCGGCCCTAAGAAAATACCTCAAAGAGGACACGAAAAATCCCGAGTCGGAAAACGACTTCGGCAAGAACATCATTCCTACAATGCTCGAAGGCGGCGAGAAACTCTACGCCTATGAGTTCGGCGGATATTGGAAAGATGTCGGGACAATTCAATCCCTGTGGGAGGCGAATATGGAGCTGCTTTCGAAGCAGCCGCCACTAAATCTTTACGACGATCCTTGGAGAATATTTTCGAGAAACCCGAATGAGCCGCCGCAGTTTGTGGCCGCTGGAGCGGTGGTCAAAAACAGTATGATCTGCGAAGGTTGCGTCATTTACGGTACGGTTGAAAACAGCATTCTTTCCTCGGGCGTCATCGTCAAGGAGGGTGCTTATATCAAGGATAGCATCATCATGAGCGACACCGTCATAGGTGAAGGCTCGGAAATCAAGGCGAGCATCATCGATGAAGAGGCTGTGATAGGAAGAGAATGCAAGGTTGGCGAGGATATACCCGAAGGCGAGACGAACAAAAAAATTACTGTTATCGGAAAACAGACATTCATTGAAGACGGCTGGAAAATAGCGGCCGGAGAGGAGGTGAGCAAATGATCAGAGAAGCATTTGGGCTCATCTATGCGGCTCAGGAAATCATGAATTTGCGGGACCTCGTTGACCAGCGGACGGTTGGTGCGCTGCCGATTGGCGGTCGTTATAGGGTCATAGATTTTCCGCTATCAAACATGGTCAACACGGGTATCAGAAACGTCGGAGTCATCGCGAGCAGAAATTACAATTCGCTGATGGACCACATCGGCTCGGGCAAGGCTTGGGACCTTTCGAGGAAGAGCGACGGGCTGTTTCTTCTGACGCCCTACGCGCTTCGCGACAATCCAGGGCAATACAGGGGCATGATCGAGGCGTTGAAAAGCAGCATGGATTATATCCGGCGGGCAAAGCAGGAATACTGCGTTTTGTCCGAGACTTACATCATTTATAATAGTACGTTTGACGAGATGATGAAGTCGCACATTGAGACGGGGGCCGACATCACGGTCATGTATAGGACGCTTGACGGCGATGAATTGGCCGCTGAGAAGGAGCGTTACAGCGACGTCAGATTTGATATCGACGGCTCGGGCAGGATAGTTGACCTTGAGATTGACCCTGAGCTGACCACTCTTTCAAAGCGGAGCATGAAGACCTATATCATCAGGAAGGACATACTTATCTACCTCGTCGAGGAGTGCTTTTCCAGAGGTGAATATCATTTCTCCGAAAATCTTTTGAGGAATAATTTGCATCGGCTGAAGATTCAGGGGTTTGAACACAAGGGCTATGTCGGGTCGATTGACTCGGTGGCTTCGTATTACTCTATCAACATGGATTTGCTCAATACGGACATTCGGCGCGAGCTTTTCGTTTTGAAAAATCGCGTGCTGACGAAGGTTGCGGACGGCGTTCCGGCTCGCTATATGGACACGGCGGACGTAACGGGCAGCCTCATCGCGAACGGTTGCATCATTGAGGGCAAGGTGGAAAACAGCGTGATTTTCCGCCATGTGCAGATTGGCAAGGGGGCGAGCGTCAAAAATAGTATCATCCTGCCTGGCACGGTTGTGGGCGATGACGCGGACCTCGAATACGTCATTTTGGACAAGAATGTTTCGATGCGGCAGCGGAGCAGGCTCGTAGGAAATGCGGGCTTTCCAGTAGTGATACGCAAGGGTTCACTGGTTTAGTGTATGAATGCTGGATTGCCACGCTACGCTCGCAATGACAGAGTGTGCGGCGTGCAATGACAGTGTATAAGGTGGTGATGGAAAAATGACTAAGGTTTTGATCGTTGCTTCGGAGGGGATGCCCTTCGTGAAGACGGGGGGGCTTGCCGATGTGGTCGGTGCCCTGCCCAAATCCCTTCTTGCGGTTGCTGTCGATGTGGCAGTAATGATGCCAAAGCATAGCAAAATAAAGGCCGAGCACGAGGCTGAGCTAAAGACGATATACGCCTCAACAATCATGCTGGGCTGGCGAGAGAAATACCTCGGTATTCAAACTCTCGTGAAAAACGGAGTTACTTATTACTTCATCGACAATGAGGATTATTTCGGCGGGCCGGTCTACCTCGGCGGCGATGCGGAGAACGAGCAGTATCTCTACTTCTGCAAGGCTGTATGCGAGGCGCTTCCCCATATTGGTTTTGACCCCGATGTGCTTCATCTCAACGATTGGCACACGGGCATGATACCCTTCCTTTTGAAGGAGCAGTATGGGCATCGGTACGAGAAGCCGAAGAAGACGCTTTTCACCATTCACAATATCAAGTTTCAGGGGCAGATGTCCTTCGAATTTATGAGCGATATTCTAAGCATACCGCCGAGATACTACATACCGACGCTTCTTGAGGCGGACGGCTGTGCAAATATGATGAAAGCGGGTCTCGTCTATGCCGACAAGATTTCGACGGTCAGCCCGAACTATGCAAATGAGATAATGAACCGCTATTTCGGCATGGGCATGGAAGGGATTTTGTCCGCCAGACGGCAGGACGTTTCGGGGATACTCAACGGAATAGACACGGTGGAATTCAATCCGGAGAAGGATTCGGCAATCGCTGAAAATTACTCAGCAAACGACATCAGGGGAAAGCTCTCTTGCAAGAAGGCACTTATCAGCGAGTTCAATCTGGACATCAAGACTACGACGCCGATCATCAGCATGGTTACGCGGCTCACCTCGCAAAAGGGGCTCGACCTCGTGCAGTATGTGCTTGAGGAGCTTCTTCATGAAGATGTGGCTTTCGTCATGCTCGGGAGCGGCGATGAAGTTTATCAGGATTTCTTCAACTATATAGCCGCGAAATATCCGGCGAATACGGGCGTTTACATCGGCTACGATGAGGATTTGGCGCACAGAATATATTCAGGCGCGGATTTTCTGTTGATGCCGTCGGAGTTCGAACCCTGCGGACTGTCGCAGATGATAGCACAGCGTTACGGCAATCTGCCGATTGTCAGGGAAACGGGCGGGCTCGTCGATACCGTTTCACCCTACAACAGATACACGCAGGAGGGCGACGGATTTGCGTTTTCGACGTTCAACGGACACGATATGTTGGCCTCAATCAGGCTCGCATTGTCCGTCTACCGCGACAAGCCGGTCTTGCGAAGACTCAAAAGAAATGCGATGCTAAACGACAATAGCTTTACAAAATCAGCAAAGGAGTACAAGGAATTATATGACAGAATTAATCACGAATGACATCACCAAGGAAGACATAAAAGAGGCGATTGAAAACAAGATCAAGAGGGGTATCGGAGTAACGCTCGATGTCGCGACCGAGGCGCAGATATACAAGGCTGTGGGCCTGACGATAAGGGAGCTCATCATGGAGAGGTGGGCGAACGCCAGCAAGCAAATCACAAATACCGGAGTCAAGCGGCTCTACTATCTCTCGGCGGAATTCCTCATGGGGCGGGCTCTGACCAACAATATGATCAATCTCGAAGTCTTCGATTTGTACAAGGAGGCGCTCAGAGAACTCGGCGTGTCGCTCGATGAAGTTGAGGAGGTCGAGCGCGACGCGGGGCTCGGCAACGGCGGACTCGGCAGGCTCGCGGCCTGTTTCATGGACTCGCTTTCGACTCTCGAGATGCCCGTCACGGGCTGCTGCATCAGGTATGAGCATGGGCTGTTTCGACAGAAAATCGTGGATGGGGCTCAGACCGAGGTTGACGACAACTGGCTCGAGGACGGAAGTATTTGGGAGGTTGCCAGACCCGACGACAAGGTTGAGGTCAAATACGGCGGGAACGTCGAGGAGATTTGGACGGCTGATGGTCTGAAAATAGAACACACCGGATATACGAGCGTGCTCGCCTACCCCTACGATTACCCAGTAATGGGCTATGATAGCAAGGCACCCGGGACGCTCAGGCTGTGGAGTGCCAGAGCCAAGACCGAGATTGATATGGGCTATTTCAACAAGGGGGACTACGCTAGGGCGGTTGAGGAGAGTGCTCTCGTCGAGGCGGTTTCGCAGGTGCTCTATCCCGAGGACAATCACGAGCAGGGGCGGCTTCTGAGGCTCAAGCAGTTCTATTTCTTCACGTCTGCGACCATGCAATTTCTCGTGAACAGGATGAAGAAACATCACGGCGACGTCAGAAATTTGCCGGATTTCTATACGGTGCAAATCAACGACACGCATCCGACCGTTGCTATCCCCGAGCTCATCAGGATACTTATGGACGACGAGGGGCTTCAGTGGGACGAGGCTATAGACATCGCCTCACGTATGTTCAATTACACCAATCACACCATCATGAGTGAGGCTCTCGAAAAGTGGAACGAAAATCTTTTCAAGTCGCTGCTTCCGCGCATTCACAAAATCATCACGGTCATCGACGAGAAATTCAAGGAGCAGATTTGGACGAAGTGGCCGGGCGACTGGGACAAGCTCAACCAGCTTTCCATCATCAGCGGCGGCGAGATAAGGATGGCAAACCTTTGCATCGCAATGTGCAGCAAGGTCAACGGTGTGTCGCAGCTTCACGCGGACATCATCAAGACGAATACCTTCAGGGATTTTTACATTCTCTTTCCGGACAAATTCATCGGTATCACGAACGGTATCACGCAGAGGCGTTGGCTCGCAAAATCAAACCCTGGGCTCACCGGCGCAATCGGGGACCGTATAGGCAAGGGATTTTTGAAGGATTATACGCAGTTTGATAGGATAAAGGACTTTGCGAATGACCCAGAATTTTTGACTGAGATAGACAAAATCAAGCGGGAAAACAAGGTCAGGCTCAGGGACCACCTCTACAAGAAGCAGGGGATAGAAATCAATCCCGATACGATGTTTGACGTGCAGGCGAAGAGGCTTCACGAGTACAAGAGGCAGCTTTTGAAACTCATGCATATACTCAGGCTGTATTTCAAGCTGAAGGCCGATCCGCACGCACACATCACACCGGCGACCTTCATCTTCGCGGCGAAGGCGGCACCCGGGTATTACCGTGCCAAGGACATCATCAGGCTCATACTCGCGGCGGGCGAGCTCATCAACAACGACCCCGACACGAAGGATATTCTGAAGATCGTATTCATCGAAAATTACAGCGTCTCGGAGGCGGAGCTGCTCGTGCCAGCAACCGATGTCAGTGAACAGATTTCTACGGCGGGCCTTGAGGCGTCGGGCACTGGCAATATGAAATTCATGCTGAACGGTGCTGTTACTATGGGCACGATGGACGGCGCGAACGTTGAGATTTTCGAGGCTGTGGGACCTTCGGCGATATTCATCTTCGGGGCTACCGTGCAGGAACTGGAGCAGCTCGAAAGAAGCGGAACCTACAATCCGAAGCAGATGTACGAGGAAAATCCGGAGCTGAAACAGGTGCTTGACGCGTTCGTAGGCGGCGTCATACCCACAAAGAGCGGGCACCATTTCGACGACATCTACAACGCACTCATCTTCGGCGAAGGCGGCAGAGCCGACAAATATTATCTGATATATGATTTCAAATCGTATGACAATGTCTACTCGCAACTGACCGCCGCATACGAGGACCGAGGCAGATGGCTTCAGATGGCTGCCGCAAATATCACGGGAGCGGGCGTCTTCTCGTCAGACCGTACGATAATGGATTATGTGAATAATGTCTGGCACCTTGACCCGCTAAGGTGGAACTAAATGAATACGCTTTTGCTCGGGCAGGAAAAGGTGATGGATGCGAACGTCATCCACGATAGTGCTCGGGAAAAATACAGGGAGCCGCTCGGTGCGGTGGCTTCTGGCTCGCACATTCGCCTGTCGGTGTCGCTTCACGAGATAGGCGTCAGGGAAATCAAGCTGAAACTTCTCGATCATGGTGATGTCAGGACTCTGGAGATGCTCAGACGTGCGGGCACAGACGATGTGATGTGGGATGCGCATATCAAGGCTCCCGACGACGTTTGCCTTCTCTGGTATTGGTTTGAGGTCGTGCTTTCCGGCGGAGGTTTGGTCTATTATGGTGCAGAACCGGCCGATAACAGCGGGATTGGTAGGCTTTACCAAAATCCGCCGCCGGCATTTCAGATCACGGTACATTCGCCGGAGTTCCATACTCCCGACTGGGCGAAGAGCTCTATTTTGTATCAGATATTTGCCGATAGATTTGCTTCGGGCGATCCCGAAAATTTCAAACGCGGCATAGAGTATCACAGAAATCTGGGTAGGGACGAGATCAAAGTTCACGAGAGCTGGGACGAGCTGCCCACGTATTTGCCCGAAAGTGGGAAGCCGTATTATCATCCAAACGATATTTACGGTGGCGATCTCTCGGGCATCAGGCAGCGGCTGCCCTATCTCTCGGAGCTCGGCGTTTCTCTCATCTACCTGAATCCCATCTTTGAGGCCGCGTCAAATCACGGCTACAATACTGCGGATTATCTCTCGGTCGATCCCACGCTCGGCACAAACGAGGATTTTGAATTGCTCTCTGATGAGGCGAAGGCGCTCGGCATCAGAATCATTCTCGACGGCGTGTTTTCACATACGGGCGACGACAGTATTTACTTCAACAAATACGGGCGTTACAGTGATGTCGGTGCCTATCAGAGCCAATCTTCACCCTATTATAGTTGGTACAAATTCGATAGTTTTCCTGACAAATATGTCAGTTGGTGGGGCTTCGAGACCCTGCCGGAAGTGAATGAGGAAGACCCCTCTTGGGAGAATTTTGTCGTGTCAGGCGAGGACAGCGTGATGAAGACTTGGATACGCCGCGGCGGGTCGGGCTACAGGCTCGATGTGGCTGACGAGCTTCCCGATAGGACTATCGAGCAGATGCGGACGGCCGTAAAGGCTCAGGATTCCGAGGCGTTTTTGCTCGGCGAGGTCTGGGAGGATGCGACGACGAAGCAGAGCTACAACGCTCCTCGTCGGTATGCGCTCGGCGTAGGACTCGACAGCGTGATGAATTATCCATTCCGAAACATGACCGTGGAATTCCTCAAGGGTCATATTGACGCGAATCGCTATGTCAGGTTTCTCACGAATCAGCGGCTCAACTACCCCAAGGAGATGTATTATGTGCTGATGAATCTTCTTTCGTCGCACGACATCGCACGTATCAGGACGGCACTCGCGACCGACGTGAACCTTTCGGATATGCCGCGGGAAGAGCAGGCGCATTTCTCAGTAACAAAGGAGCAGGACAGCCTTGCCAGAGAACGTCAGAAACTGGCGGCGGTCATTCAATTTTCGCTCCCTGGAATTCCTTCTATATACTATGGCGATGAGGTCGGAATGGACGGGCTACTCGACCCATTCAACAGAAAGCCGTTTGCTCCCCGTGATGTTTCCTTGACGGAAATCTACAAGACGCTGGCTTCGGTGCGAAACGAACACCCTGTTTTGAGCGTTGGAGAGGTGCTCTTCTATGCGACCGACGGCAATGTGCTGGGCATACTTCGCTGGACGGCGGACAACAAGGATGCCTTTGGAAATTTTGCCGAGAATGGGGCGATTTTGACGGTCATCAATCCGACGACAGAGGCCCACAGGATAGTAATTGATTTGACACAGGAACGGGAATGTCTCACCATGGCGCATAGGCAAATCTTCGAGGAAAGAAAGTGGAAGACGGCGAAGAGCCTCGTTACGGACAGGGAGGCTTTCCTTCACGCCGGACTTTTGGACATCAGCATACCTGCACTCGAAGCGGAGATATTTGAACTCTCATGGGAATACTAAAGTCCTCTACGTGCGAGGGTGGTCTAAAGGGCCATGGTGGTCGAAGGGCCGGCATACTTTTGCCGCTCAGTGCTCTGCCGTCTGTGAACGGCATTGGGAATTTGGGTCAGGCAGCCTATGATTTTGTGGACTTTCTCTCGGAGGCGGGACAGACCTATTGGCAGATACTTCCCATTGGGCCGACCGGCTACGGGGACAGCCCATACCAATGCTTCTCAGCCTTCGCCGGCAACCCCAAACTGATAGATCGAACCAGTGGCTGTCATTGCGGGCCTGACCCGACCTGTGCTGGGCGTGCCCCTGCACGCACCAGTGAGTCCACTGCATACGAAAGTGAAAACGTCACTGCGAGCGTAGTGAAGCAGTCCACTGCATACGAAAAATTCTGCTCCGAACAAGGCGCGTGGCTCAACGACTTCGCCCTCTTTATGGCCGTCAAGGAAAAAAACGGTGGTCTGCCATTACTGGAGTGGTCGATAGAGGACATCAATCCGACGCCCGCCAGATTCAAAAAACTTCGGCAGGAACTTCAGGAAAAAATCGAACTGCACAGGCAGGATCAATTCCTGTTTTTTACTCAGTGGCGAAATCTCAAAGCATACGCAAACGTGAAGCATATCAGCATCATCGGCGACCTACCCTTCTACATAGCCTCGGACTCGTCGGAGTTTTGGATGCGAAGAAACCTCTTTGAGGTTTCCGATAACGGGCTACCGAGCGAAGTCGCCGGCGTTCCGCCCGACCTGTTTTCGGAGACGGGACAGGTCTGGAACAATCCCGCCTACAACGAAAAAGCCCGAAAGGTCGTCAAGGCTTGGTGGATAGAGCGATTGGCGCAGGCGGCCCAGCTCTACGACACCGTTCGGATAGACCACTTCAGGGGATTTTCCGAATACTATACGATTCCCGTCGGCAAAAACGGCAAGGCGAAGGCAGCGACTTCGGGGAGCTGGAAACAGGGCCTCGGCATGGAGCTCATTGACGAAATACACGAAAGGCTTCCTGGCACCTCCATCATCGCAGAAGACCTTGGATTACTCGGTGCAGAGGCCAAGGCTTTGGTGAAGCAGAGCGGGTTTCCGGGAATGAAGGTTTTGCAGTTTGCGTTTGATTCGGACTCGTCGAACGAATACCTGCCGCACAACTGTGATGAGAATTCGATCGCCTACACCGGCACGCACGACAACAACACGCTCAAGGGTTGGCTTGATGAGGCCACGGAGGCGGAGCTCTCCTTCGCGATGGACTACTTCGGCATAAACAGCAAGAGCAAACTTCCGGACACGCTCCTGAGGGCGGCACTTGCCAGCAGATCCTCGGTCGTCATTGTCCCGCTGGTGGATTGGCTCGGCCTAGGAGCCAAGGCCCGATTCAACACGCCGGGCACGGTAGGCGGCACAAACTGGAAGTGGCAGGCGAAATCCTCACAGCTAAACAGCGCCCTCGCGGAAAAAATCCGCCACTACACCCGCACCCTCTACAATCGTACAGACTAAACCAGTCTACGATCCGCGCTTTTTTGCTTCGCGTACTATTCGGGAATATGGTAAAAAAACAGGGCTGAATTTTACCGAATTGGCAAATAGTACGCGTTCACCACAAAATTATTCCGATTTGTTCAAAAAACTTGTTGGAAAAACTTGACAAGGTGTAAATCTGTGATATACTTTCCATAAATTAGCATTATTGTATTAAACAGGATTGGAGAAATTATGACGAAGAGTATATTACCGGTGAAGAACGATTATGTGTTTAAGAGGATATTTGGGGATGTAAATAATACGGACATTCTGGCGGGATTTTTGAAATCTGTGCTCGATATTCCGGAAGATGAATATGAGCATCTTGAGATTTCAGATCCGTATCTACTGCCCGACAAGAAGGATGGCAAGGCCGGTGTTCTGGATGTCAAGGTCTACACCACCCACGGCAAGGTGATTGACATAGAGATACAGGTCGAAGACAAGATCGGGTTCAAGGAGAGAATAGTGAGCTACACGTCTCGGATGATCAACAATCAGCTTGTTCGCGGCACTGATTATACGATAATAGAGAAGGTGATATCGATTGTTATAGCAGACTTTGTTTTGATAGATGAAAATGATGAATATCATAATAAGTTTGTTTTTCACGACCCGAAGACAGGGACTACATTTACTGATATAATTGAAATCAATACACTTGAGTTGGGAAAACTTCCCGATGAGAATGATTTGAGCGATTTGTGGGACTGGATGAAGTTTATATGTGTGAAGGAGGAAGACGCGATGGCAGAGCTGGACAAAATAGCGGAGAGAAATCCGCAGATAAAAAAAGCTGTCGGTGTTCTCCGTCAACTTAGCGAAGACGAGCGGGAACGCGAACTCGCGTGGGCACGGGAGCGAGCAATCATGGATAAGCGAGCGGAGATGATGTTCGCCGAAGCCAAGGGCGAGGCGAGAGGCAAAGCCGAGGGTAAAGTTGAGGGCAAGGCTGAGGGCATCGCCGAGGGTGAAATCAGAAAGGCTTTGGAGACCGCTCGCAATATGAAGGATAAGGGGTATCCAATATCGGACATTGCAGAGATTACGGGGCTGAGTGTTGAGGAAATAGAGAAACTTTAATAACGGTAATGCTCGACTTTAGAGGCTACCTTCGGGTGGCCTTTTTTCTTTGGCTTGCCGATAAGGGCGAAATCCGGCCTCGGGAAGAAATTCGGGGAAAAATTGAAATAATTCTAAAACTTTTTATTGACATGCACAGAATTATGAAGTAATCTTTACACAACGCAAAAAGTATATATATCATATATGTTTAATATACTATTTTACTTTTTGTAAAAGAAAGAAGTGGCTCACCGTCAAAATGAAACCACTTCCTTCGCACAAACCCGCAAAAGTCTGTACTCATCTATTGTATGGGCTTTGCATCTATTATGCAATAGCTCTTTTGATTTTTTGGAACGATCCCCATATTAATATTTACGTTAATATTAGGATGCATACCAAATACTCAAAACGGTTCTTGCAACAATTAACAGGAGGCAGAGGAGAGTTATGAGTATTCGAAAGTACAATTACAAATTTGGGAGGGTGACGGCCATTGCACTTACATTAGCGTTGGCACTTTCTGTGTTTACACCAATAGGTGCATTTGCAGATGAAACATCCACAGTAGAGGTTGAGGCACAAGCGGCTCCTACATCATCCGTTAAAACTGAAGTTGATTGGTTTGATGATGTCTATGACGGCATCGAGCCTGGTCATGTATTTGAGTCGGTCACATGGGAACGACTCAACTATATCTTAGGCTATGGGCCACTAACTGGTGGTAATAATGCAACAGACAGTGCCACTGCATTAGAGACTCCAATCGTTGATGGTCCTTTTGCGACCACTCCATACCCGGGTGGGAATTTCGCTATCGTGTTTGGTGGCCCAGAAAATGCCAGTTCGCAGGCGGCTCTGAAATACATCAACGAAGTGGCTATAGCAAAAGGCGTTCAGAAGATTTATCATTTTGACCCAAAATTAGATGGCGGTAGAGATGGAAATACAAATCAAGCTCCAGGAGCAGAGCTTGACATCACAAATACTCAACTCAATTCAATGTGGGGCGATTTGTGGACTCATTCACGTGGATGGGGCACAAAAGATCGCCTCAAAAACATTGCTCCAGAATATGATTCATCATCGACATATCTTTTCATCTACAATAAAGATAATTTGAATGGTGGGGTTTCAGAACCCATAATAGCAGGTAAGGTATTCAAGGGTGATACGCTCACCGGAGCTGATGCAGACACATATAAGGCTGAAATTGCGAACATCTTCGATGCCGCAGGACTTGATGGCGAAAATAAAGCTAACATCAGTACCTATTCGCACATAGACTATTATCAGTCCAGAATCAATCATGTCCCCGCTACGCAGACGGCAGGTGTTGGTATTGCAGTTGAGGACAAGGCTGATTTTCCGGTTCAGACCATCACTTATCCGGAACTAATTCATCTCTTAGAGACAGATGGCGACTTCGCAATTTTATTTGGTGGAACATGGTGCCCGTATACAGCACCGACCATCGCTACAGCAGCGAAAGCCGCGAAGGCAAACGGTGTCAATAAGATATATCAGTTTGATTTCAGGCTAGATGCATCAAGTGCTACAGGTATTAGACACATAAGAGATAATACAAATAATGGCGGCTTTGCATATCTTTTTGGTGACATTGTAAATGATTTTCTGAGTAATATTGAACTTCCATTGATTGGTGCCCAGTCTACTGGTGCGGGCATGGGTGGTTTAGCAACTCCAGTTGTGTATTACCCGCATAACGACACCACAAAGGATTCAATAAGTCAGCAAAGGCTCGGTGTCCCACTTCACTTCCAGTATAATAAGAATAACATCGACAGTAAGGGTGCTTCTGCGCCTATAGCAAGTCAGTGGCTTGGGTATGCACCGTTTATCGGCAGAGTTCATTCATACGCATGGTTTACAGCAGATTCGCTCAAAAATTATTTTGCTAAACCGGATGTGAGAATCACAGGACAGGCTTCAGGAGAAGGCACTACTGGTCAGGCTGTTGCCGGACTTGGCCGTCATGTTGATCCAGATTTTGATATAGTAACACAGGAAAACAACTTAAATAACGGATTAGCAAGTGCCACTCTGGCGGTTCCAGCATTATACGATTTCTTTGCAGGAGTCACAGAAAATCGTACGGTTTCGGTAAGTGCATGGGATGATAAGCCGGTTGGTAATCCAGTAGACACTTCAGAACCGAGTGAGACTGGTGGTTGCGGAACGGGAACTAATTCAATAAGCGACGAAGTGGAAAGTCCAATTTTGGGACAGAATGGTGAGGTCACCTATGATGTGTCAAACTATGATATTCAGCTAAGTTATGCCAGACCAATTGGAAATACTCCCGCTGGTTATCGTGCGAAGACAACTATCAGCGCAAAGGCTCTTGCGAGATTGGATACGATTAGCTTCGACTTCGCAGTTGATAACGTGAGAAAGGTGACCGTCAACGGTACAACGGCATCTTTTGTAAAAGATTATAATGATGCAGAAGATACGTACAAACTCATCGTTACACCCGCGACTACTGTTGCAAAGAATGCAACATTTGAAGTTGTTGTAGATTACTATGCTTATACAAGCACCGACTATCAATTTGGTGGCAGCAAGACACAGGGATTCCTTCCAAGTGTCAACAGTGAAGGAGCCACTACCGTTGGAGAACCAAACGGTCCACTGTTCTGGTTCCCTAGCAACAATAACACGACGGATCGCGCCACATATAGCGTCCATCTTACTTCACCTCGTAGCTTGGTCGGTGTCAGTGCAGGAATCCTGAAGGATAAGGAATCTCATGGTACAGTGGTAACGACTCACTGGGAGCAGAGTTCACCAACATTGCCATATCTTGAGTTTGCTTCATTTGGTAACTATATAGAATTTGAGCAGGAAATTACATTGACTGATGGCACAAAGATTCCGGCACTAAGCTACATCGATAAGAAACTATATGAGACAAGTGGTCCAATTGCAAAGGCAAACGCTTATGCATATGCCGAAAAATTGCAGGATTATATTCAGTGGGCTGAAAGCAAATTTGGTAAGTATCCTCAGAAGGCGGCTGGTTTCATATTTGAAAGTATCAATGGAGATACAGCAAATCACGAAAATGTTGGTCGTCCCGTATATGCAGGGATACCAGATAAGGGTGTATTTGTGCACGAATTGCTCCATCAGTGGTTTGGAGATTCTGTAGCAATCGCAAATTGGGAAGACCTCTGGCTCAACGAAGGCTTCGCAGTATATCTGACAAATGTATTCTATGCAGAGCAGACCAATACCGTTCCAAATGGTGATATTCAGGCTCTGTATGCAGACTGGTTCGCAGCTCAAGAAGACGAAGCTTTCTGGGGTCTCGCACCGGCCAATCCAAAGAATTCCTACAATCTCTTTGGTAATGGCACATATGGTCGTGGAAGCTACGCACTTGCAGCACTCAGAAATGCAATAGGAGATGATAACTTCTTCAAGCTTCTACAGACATGGGCTAAGAGATATGCGGGGAAAGCAGCGACTACAGAGAATTTCACAGCCTTGGCAGAAGAAGTTACAAATGTAGACCTTGACGAATTTTTCGAAACGTGGCTTTATGGCACGGAGAAGCCTGCATCATTCCCAACAGCCGAATTCAAGGGCAAGGAAATCGTTAATCAGTCATTGCCGACTATTACCGGCACCAAAGCGGTAGGTCAAAAACTTACAGCATCTAATGGTACTTGGGATCCAACTCCTGATTCATACACATATCAGTGGTATGCAAGTGGCAAATCCATAAGCAAGGCAACAAAGAATACCTATACGCTTACGTCCGCAGAAAAAGGCAAGGCAATCACAGTAAAAGTAACAGCAGTCAAAGCTAGTTATGACAATGTGTCGGCAACATCCAAAGCAACTGCCGCAATCAAAGCAGGAACCATTGCCAAGGGAACTGTGAAAATTTCGGGCACAGCCAAGGTAGGCAAGAAGCTGACTGCAAAGACGGGTAGCAAGTGGACATCATCGACCAAGTTCACATACAAGTGGTATGCAAACGGCAAGGCTATATCAAAGGCGACAAGCAAGACCCTCAAGCTGAAGAAAGCACAGCAGGGCAAGAAAATTACTGTCAAAGTTACTGCAAAGAAGTCTGGATACACGACAGTAACGAAGACTTCTGCAAA